>CAYGOX010000078.1:0-6290 GCA_964351485.1 uncultured Halioglobus sp. | reverse complement strand
TGAATTGGTGCAGGTTCTCGCTGCCGGGCGCCTTCGCCCGGCAGGGGGTATTCCCGTGACTGTAAATTTTTCTCCTATGTGACTTTTCGGTTCTCCAGCGCATCTATGCAGTACGCGACAGGAGATGGGCACGTCATTGTGCTTGCTCCCTCCAAAGTCGTTTACGACTGTCATACACAGACTGGAGATACACATGAACTATCGAATTTATGCTGCTGTCCTCGCGGCCCTGGGCCTGAGCGCATCACCGGTAATGGCCGACAAGTACGAAGGCAAGCCGCTGCTGAGCCAGGGTACACAGGAAATCAGCGTCGCAGGACGCCTGGAATTCCCTGATTTTGACCGACTGGACTACGACCTGGATGGCTCTTACGGCTACTTCGTCCGCGACGGCTGGGAAGTGGGTGCCCGTGTCGGTGCTTCCGACTTCGGCGGTATTGATCGCGTCGACCTGGGTATTTTCACCGAGTACAACTTCAACCGCGACCAGATGTGGGTGCCCTATGTCGGTGCCGCGGTCGGTATCGGTGCAGTGAGCTTCGACGACGGCGATTTTTCCAGCAGTACTGAACTGAACGATGACGAAGGCGTGATTTTCGACATCGAGGCGGGTGTGAAGTGGTTCCTGCGCTCGAACTTCGCGATCTCGACCGCGATCAACTTCCAGTTTGCGACCGAAGACGTGTACGCGACCGATGATGAGATCGAGGACAACATCACGACCCTGCAAATCGGTATGCGTTACTACTACTAGGTAGGGTGCTTTACCTGGGCTGCTTCTCAGAGTGCGACTCGGTACTCGAAGTAGCCCAGGACTTTTTCAATCAGTTCCAGCTTTTCGCTGCGCAGAGGGAAAACGGCATGTGCCGTGCGTCCGATAACCGGCGCGTCTTTCACCACGTGCAGGTCGCCGGTGTCCACCGCCGACGCAATCATCCTCACCGGCAAAAATGCAGCGCCACCCAGTGCCAGCAGGTGCTCGTAGGCCATTTTGGCCTGGGAGACACGCACCGTGGGTTCCGGAGCGTCCGGGAACAGCCGCGCGAAATCCAGCCCGTGGGTGATGCCCCAGTCCACCATGAGAAAGCCCTCGGCAGTCGCCTCGTCGGCGCTCACGCCGGCCCGGCTCGATACCAGGACCAACTCTACCGAGGCGACCTCCCGCACTTGCAGGGTCTCCAACTGTGGAGGTTCGAGCATGAAAATCAGGTCGAGGTGGCCGTCCAGCAGGCGCCGGGTGAGCGTGTCGGGCGCGTTGCTCTCGACAATGAGGCCAAGCTCGGGCGCGTTGGCGCGCACCGCGTGGAACCAGGACTGGAGGGCGACATCCCACAGGCGCAGACTGCCGCCGAGGGTCAGCTGGTTGGCGCTGCCTCCCAGCACCACTTCCTGGCGCGCCTTGCGCCAGCTGCTGAGCATCATGTCGGCCCGGCGGACCAGCCGGTTGCCCTCCGGTGTGAGTTGTAAGTCTTTGTATCTTCTAACAAATAACTGCACGCCAAGCTGCTCTTCGAGCAGTTTGATGCGCGCGCTCACGGCGGCCTGCGTGACGTGCAGGTGTTCGCCGGCGCGGCCGAAGTGGCGTGTTCTGTTCACTTCCAGGAAGGTGCGGAGCAGCTCGAGGTCCATGACCAAACAATAAATAAAATTTTAATAAACAGCAAAAATATATAGTTTCATTTGTCATTGTCGAATGCCTAGTCTCCTTCGCGCCAGCCCATTTGCCGGGCTGAGAAGAGGAGAACAGGATGACGACAATTGCTGCAGACCACGGTAAGACCGGCCTGACCGACGAGGCATTGCTGGCCCAGGTACGACTGGCCGGGATGCTCGGCGAGGAAGCGCGCGCGTTGCTGCTCAAGCGCTACTATCGCGTGATTGTCACCCGTTGCCAGCAGGTGCTGAGGAACGACGCCGATGCACGCGACGCCGCCCAGGAAGCGGCACTCAAGGTGTACGCCAACCTGGCGCGGTTCGAGGGCCGGTCAGCGCTCAAAACGTGGATCAGTACGATCGCCACGCGCGAGTGCTATTCGCTGCTGCGCAAGCGCCAGCAGCAGGTGCAGGTCGAGCACGTCGAAGATCTTATCGCCCTGCAGGAAGGGTATCTGCTGGCGTCCGGTGAGTCAGGTGACGAGGCGGCAGAGGAGCGTGTTGACGCCGCGCTGGACCAGCTCGTGCCCAATGCCCGGGAAGTGATTCAACTGCGCTACTACCGCGACCTGTCGCTCGAAGAAGTCAGTCGGGTGCTCGGCGTATCGCTGAGCGCGGCGAAGATGCGGTTGTACCGCGCGCTCGAGCAGTTTAATGACGCCTATTGCGAGGCCGCTTAGGCCTGCGGCTCAACCGGCCCGGTAGGCGGCAGCCCTGCGTCAGCCGCGGCGCCCGGTTGCCGAGTCACCAGCACGTTTTCCACGCGGCGACCGGACAGTGATCGCACCTCGATCACGAAGTCGCCCAGCGTAATGCTGTCGCCGGGTGAGGGAAAGCGCTGAAGCTGCTTCATCACGATGCCGGCGACGGTGTTGATCTCGCGGTCGTCGATGCGCGGGAAACCCAGCTCGCGCTCGATATCCAGCAGCGAAGCGATGCCCGCTACCAGCCACTGATTTTCGGCCAGCGGGACGATATCTTCAGCCGTGCGGTGAGTATCCTGCTCGTCCTCGATGTCGCCCACGATCTCCTCGAGCAGGTCTTCGAGCGTGATAATACCGACGAATTCGCCGTATTCGTCAACCGCCAGCGCCAGGTGAGTGCGTGCACTGCGCATCTGTTCGAAGAGGCTTGAGACCTGCTGGTTTTCGGGCACGATCATCGGCTCCAGGGCGAACTGCTCGAGATGGTCGAAGGCGTCCGTCCTGCCGTTGAGTGTCGCGAGATAGAGCGACTTGGCCAGCACGACGCCTATGACCACGTTGTCCCGGCTGCTGTCGATCAGCGGAAACCGCGAGTGGCCGGATGTCGCGACGACCTGCTGGTTGCTAGCGGCCCCCGCGGCGAGATCCAGTACGTGGGTGGCGCCCCGGGGAATCATGACCCGCGACACGGTGCGATGATCGAAATCGAGCAGGTTGTGCAGCATGTCGGCTTTCTGCGTTTCCATGCCGCCGTGTTCGCGGGATGTGGTGACCAGGTCTTTCAGCTCTGCGTCGTTGAACACCTCGAGGTGGCTGGCCTCCTCCACGTTCATGAGATGCAGAATTTTCCCGGAGGCCCAGTTCAGTGTCCAGTTCAGCGGCCACACCACCAGGTAGGCCCAGCGCAGTGGGTAGGCAACCCACAGGCTGACCTGTTCGGCGCTGCGGATTGCCCAGGTCTTGGGCACCTGTTCGCCGATGACGATATGCAGCGAGGAGAACAGGAGGAACCCGCAGATGAACGCGATCGGGTGCAGCAGGTTTTCCGGTACGCCAATCATGGTAAACAGCGGTTCGAGCAATGCTGCGACCGCCGGTTCGCCCACCCAGCCCAGGCCCAGGGATGCCATCGTGATCCCGAGCTGGCAGGCAGCCAGGTAGGGCTCGAGGTTGCCGTGGATGCGCGCGGTCAGCAGCGCGGCGCGTGAACCCCCTTCAGCGAGCTGTGTGATACGGACACTGCGGGCCTTGACCAGCGCGAATTCGGCGGCCACGAAAAAGGCGTTGATGGCCAGTAATGCGATGATCATTAAGGGGGTGTTCACGGGGTTTTGTCCTGGCAAGCGTTACTTGTTTAGAGGCCCCGCGAGCGCGGGAAAGTCACACTGTTTGAGGATAAATGCCGGAAAAATGCGACCGTGTTGTGACTTTCCGGGCATGGACAGCGTCCAAGAAGAGGAAACCCCGGTTTCCAGCGCAGTGCGTCGTCCGCCACTAACCTTCCCCCGGCGGCGGCGCGCTGCGACTATACTCGACTCAGTCGGGTATCGGCGAAGCTGAACAATAAGAGGAATGTGTATGCAAGACCATGACGAGAAGATCGCAGCGGGTAATGCAGCAAACACAGAAGTCGATGACGGCATTATCGACGTAGTCCCCGAAGGGGATGTTCTGGTCGAGCCGCCGGCTCTGGTACCACCCGCGCAAGAAGCGACAGCGACGCTCGAAGCAGCATCGGAAATGCGCTCTAAAGTTGGCGATATCATGATCGACGCCGACGGTATGGCCTACCCCGATACGACAGTTGCCGGCTCGCTCGACTACCTGGTGCGGCGCAAGGTGCCCTCGGATATCACCTATATCTACGTCATCGACGAAGACCGAAAGATGCTCGGTGTCGTGGCCCTGCGCGACCTGTTGCTGGCCAGCCCCGGGAAAACGCTGGGCGAGGTGATGCGTACCCAGCCCCTGTCATTCCGACCCGACACACCCATTCGCGACGCCGTGGGCGTGGCGCTGAATTCGCATCACCGACTGTACCCGGTGCTCGACGATGTCGGTCGCATGGTCGGTATGGTGTACGGCTGGCAGTTGTTTGAGCGTGTCGCCACTGAACTGAGCGTCCAGACCGGTAGTACTGTGGGTCTGGATAAGGAAGAGCGACTGGCCACGCCGATAACGGAGTCGCTGAAAATGCGGCACCCCTGGCTGCAGGTCAATCTCATGACGGCGTTCGCCGCGGCTTTCGTGGTCGGTCTGTTTGAAGACACTATCGCCCAGATTATCGTGCTGGCGGTGTTCCTGCCGGTACTGGCGGGGCAGAGCGGCAACACCGGCTGCCAGGCGCTCGCCATTACGCTGCGCGGTATCACTCTGGGCGAACTCAATGAATTTCCGGTCGGGCGCCTCTACCGCAAGGAACTGATTCTGGGCGCGCTTAACGGGCTCGGGACCGGCTTGATTGCCGCGGTTGCCATGTTCATCTACGCGGGACTGACCGACACGCCCGATGCCATGACACTGGGTCTGGTCATACTCCTGGCAATGACCGGCGCCTGTATGACCAGCGGTATCTTCGGAGTGGCGGTGCCGCTGGCCCTGCGCAGGTTCGGGGCCGACCCGGCCATGGCCAGCAGCATCTTCCTGACCACCCTGACGGATATCGTCGGTATGGGCCTGATGCTGACGCTGGCCACGCTGCTGGTCCTGTAGCGCGCTACGGCGACTCGATGAAATCGATGATGATGGCCCGTGTCGCCGCCTCTTTGAGGTCGTGTTCGTTGAGGCTGCCGTCCTTGTTCAGGCGGATGTCCTGGTACACGGCGTCCTGCGGGTAAACGGTCAGGAATTCGATTAGCAGCTCGCGGTTGCTTTGCGGGTCGCGCTCGTGCAGCTGCGCCGTATAGTCCCGGCGCTTGCCGCCGACCAGCAGCTGTACATCCGGGTTTGCCGCCACGTTGCGCCACCACTGGGTGTGGTCGGCCGTGGTGGCGCGGACGCCGCCGTCAATGGGCATGTAGCGCACCGGGGTATGCAGCGGCTTGCCCGATTTTCTGCC
Organism: uncultured Halioglobus sp.; assembly: GCA_964351485.1. Taxonomy (GTDB): domain Bacteria; phylum Pseudomonadota; class Gammaproteobacteria; order Pseudomonadales; family Halieaceae; genus Marimicrobium. The sequence continues at coordinate 875 of CAYGOX010000078.1, read as the reverse complement.
CCGGTAGTAGATCACCATGAAAGAGCTGCTCATCAGCCAATGCAGGGGCGAGCGCAGCAGGGTGTGAACGATGCGGTTGATGATCGCAAACAGCGGCTCTGGAATTTTCATAACGACCTCGCGATTGTCGACGGTGGGTGCGGTGCGCCCCGACCAGTCGGTTACTCGTGACGCACGAAAATCAGTTCATCGGTGGCGTAGCCTGCCTCTTTCGCACGCTGGACAAAGTGCTCGATGCGCTGCGCGTCTACCCGGGGAGTTCTGGCCAGTAACCACAGGGCGTTGCCGCTCGAGGTGACATAGGCGTATTGATACGCTTCGTGGTCGAGTTCGAAGATAACGTAGGGCCCGTAGAAGGGCCCGAAAAAACTCACCTCGAGCTGTCCTGTGTCTTGCGAACCAGTAAAACGCGCCCGCCCCGTGGCTTCTTTCCACACCGAAGCCTCGGGTGAGTAGCCACGGTTGTGTACGTTCACTGTGCCGTCCTGGTTCAGTGTGTAGGTGGCGGTCACCTGCTCCAGGCCGCGTTCGAAGGCGTGGTCGAGCCTGGCGATTTCATACCATTGCCCGAGGTACCGGTCGATTTCAAAATCCGAAACCGGCTCGATGCCCTCGGGGATGCGGGTACAGGCGACGAGGCACAGGGCCAGGCAGCCAGTGACGAGGCGGCGCGACAGCAAGCGAACCACTGTCCGCTAGACGCCAACCAGTTCGAGGGCATCCTCGCGCAGGTGGCCCTGCGAAATTTCATCGCGCAGCATTGATTCTGTGAACACGCCTTCTTCGAGTCCCTCCCTGACCAGGCCGAAGAAAAACTTTTCCTGGTTCGGGTCCGGGTGGGCGTCGTAGGTGCCGGCAAACTTGTAGTCGCCGAA
>CAYGOX010000077.1:8074-12872 GCA_964351485.1 uncultured Halioglobus sp. | reverse complement strand
CTGTGACCGCCATCCTCCAGGACTCCCTAGGGTTTCTCTGGCTCGGCACTGAAAACGGCCTCAACCGCTACGACGGCCAGGCGATAAAACGGTATTACCGCGAACGCAACCGGCCGTCGGGGCTGGCCAGCGATTTTATCCGGGCGCTGGACGAGGATTCTTTTGGCAACCTGTGGATTGCCACCGATGGCAGCGGGCTGGTGGTGTGGGATCGGCGCAGCGATTCCTTCACCAGTTATCGGCACGATCCGGACAATCCCGACTCCCTGGCCAGCGATTACATTCGCGATGTGCTGGTCGACCGGCAGGGGCAGGTGTGGGCGGCAACCCGCGATCGTGGTCTGGACAGGCTCGACCCGGCGACGGGCACGATTACTCACTTCGTCCACGATCCCGCGCGGCCGGGGTCGCTGGGCAGCAATCGCGAACTGCACACACTGCTGCAATCGCGCGATGGCGCGCTGTGGGTGGGTACCAGCGCCGGTCTGGACCGCTTTGATCACGAGGCGCAGCGATTCGAGCACTTCACGCCACCCCTGTCCAGCGAGGCAGCCCATACCATCCTGACGCTTGCCGAGGATCGCCAGGGCATTATCTGGTTGGGCACCTTCGACGCGGGGTTGTTCCGGTTTGATCCTGTAGCGCGCGAGTTTGCGCGGTTTGTCCGTTCCGATGGCGATCCGGATTCGCTGCCGCACAACCAGGTGTCCTCGGTCTTCGAGGATTCTGTCGGGCGACTCTGGATTGGAAGTAGCGGCGGATTGAGCCTGTTTGATCGCAGCCTGCAGACATTTCAAACCTACACCCACGACAGCACCCGGCCCTCGAGCCTGGCGGGCAATACCGTTCGTACCATTGGCGAAGACCGCAACGGCCTGCTGTGGGTGGGTACGGGCAACCGCGGTGTGTGCCGCTGGAATTCGGCGAGCTGGGCGCTGGGTCACCACGTGCCCCAGTGGCTGCCGGAGGCTTCGATGATCAATGCCTTTGCCGATGCGCCCGGCGGGGCGCTGTGGGTGGGCACATCCGCCGGCCTGCATGAACTCGACCGGGACGGGCGCGCGGTTCACACGGCCGGCGCAGCACAGCTCGGCGACGATATGGTGATGTCGCTACTGACCGATCGCACCGGCGCGCTCTGGATAGGAACGATGATGGGCGGGCTGTCGGTGCGTCACCCCGATGGTCGCTACTCCCGTTACCGGGCCGAGGACGGGAGCCTGGGTGCCGACGGGATCATGGCGCTGTTTGAGGACAGTCTCGGGCGTGTCTGGGTAGGCACCTTTGAGGGAGGTGTCAGCGTGTACGACCCCGGCAGCGGCACGTTGGCGCGATTCCGGGATTCCTCGGGCCAATGGCCGGCGCTCGAACGCGTGCGGGCGACCGTCATTCGTGAGGACAGCCAGGGCCGGATCTGGGTTGGCACGGCCGGGGAGGGCCTGTTTCTCATCGAGCCGCGCTCGGGACGTGTGCATTCTGTACGGCACGATCCCGGCCGTCAGGACAGCCTGGCGTCAGACACAATTTATTCGCTGCATATCGACGATGCCGGCCACGTGTGGTCCGGAACCGCTGGCAGCGGTCTGGATTACCTGGCCGACCCGTCTGGCGACCCGGCCGCCTTCGCATTCGAGAACCTGTCGCGATCGGAGGGTCTGGCCAATGATGTTATCTACGCGATTCTCGAAGACCACGCGGGGATGTTGTGGCTCCCCAGTAACAGCGGTTTGATGCGCGTCGATCCCGCAACTCGCGAGGTGCGCAGCTTTCACGCCACCCACGGTGCACAGGGTCAGGAGTATTCCTTCGGCGCGTACCTGAAGTCGCGCAGCGGTCGCCTGTTGTTCGCCGGCACGCACGGTTATAACGATTTCGATCCCGTGGCTGTATCGCGCGATGCAGTGCCCCCGCAGGTGGCGATTACTTCGATCGAGGTGCAGAACCAGCCGCTGGAGTCGGCGCTGGCGGTGCCCATGCTGCGTTCGCTGGAATTGGACCACGACCAGAATGCGCTGTCGCTACAGTTTGCCGCACTCGATTTTACCGATCCGGAGCACAACCAGTTCGCTTACCGGCTGGCTGGGTTTGATCCGGATTGGGTGATGCTGCGCAACGAGAACCGCGCCAGTTATACCAATCTGCCGCAGGGCGATTACGTGTTCGAGGTGCGCGCGGCGGGGGCCGATTCGGTCTGGAACGAGGAGGGTGTGTCACTGCAGATTGCGGTGCTTCCTGCACCCTGGCGCACCTGGTGGGCGTACTCGCTTTACCTGCTGTCAGGCGTGCTGCTGGTACTGCTGTTGCTCGATCGCCAGGGAAGGCGCTTTCGCGAACAGACGCGCTATGCCACCCAATTGGCGCGGGAAGTTGAGCTGCGGACCGCCGAGCTGAACGAGCGCAACTCGGAACTGGCCGAGGCGAGTGCCGCCAAGAGCAATTTCCTGGCGCGGATGAGTCATGAGATTCGCACGCCGATGAACGGTGTGATGGGAATGACCGAGCTGTTGTCCGGCACCCGCCTGGACGCGCAGCAGTCCCAGTACACGCAGACCATCGCGCGCTCTGCGCAAAACCTGTTGCAGATCATCAACGATATTCTCGACCTGTCGAAAATCGAGGCCGGGTACCTGGAGTTGGAGTCGCGCCCCTTCGATCTGTCGGCGCTGGTCGATGACTGTCTGGCGCTCCTCGCACCGCAAGCGGCGGGCAAGGGCGTTGCGCTTTTGGCAACGGTCGACCCCGAAATCCCGCGATTGCTCATGGGCGATTCGCTGCGCCTCCAGCAGGTGCTGACCAACCTGGTGGGCAATGCCCTGAAATTTACGCTCGAAGGTGAGGTGGCGGTGCGCACGCAGCTGGTCGAGCGTGGCGATCGCCGTGTCCTGGTGCGGCTGGAAATCAGCGATACGGGTATTGGCATAGCGGAAGACGCGCAGGATGCGATTTTCGACGCCTTCAGCCAGGTGGATGAAACCACCACGCGTCGATTCGGCGGCACCGGGCTGGGTCTGCCCATTTGCCGCCAGCTTGTGGAACTGATGGGCGGGCGTATCGGTGTGCAAAGTACGGTGAACGTCGGCACAACGTTCTGGTGCGAGTTGCCGCTGGAAGTCGCGGACGAAACGCCACTGGGCGACGCGCCGCGCGCGACCGGCAGCGACACCGCCGCGCCAGCGTCGGACAAGGCCGAGTCCGCTCCGGTATCGGCTGACACACCGGCGGTGGCGTCCAACGGCCACCGTGTGCTTGTGGTGGAGGACAACGAGGTCAACCAATTGGTGGCCGAGGGCATTCTCCGGCAACTGGGATATGCCGCGAGCTTCGCGTCGGACGGTCAGGGCGCAATCACACGGCTGGAGACCGAGCGTTTCGACGCGGTACTGATGGATTGCCAGATGCCGGGTATGGACGGCTTCGAGGCAACCCGCCGAATCCGTACCGCCGAGGGGGGCCGGCACCACACGCCGATCATCGGACTGACTGCGCACGCTTCTGCCGAGTCGCGCGATGCCTGCCTGGCGGCGGGCATGGATGATTTTGTCAGCAAACCGTACAGCGCCGGCGATCTTCGCCGCGTCCTGGTCCGCTGGGTTGACCCGGGCAGCGAAACCGTTGATTATACAAGTGGATAATAAAACGAATCCCGGTTGAGGACACCTCCGCACGGCTCAGTGCCGGCCGCTGATGTTCACTGACAACCGGCAACGGTGGAGTAGTGAAGATGAATCGAGCACTGTCGCGGCGCACCCTGAATGTCCTGTTGTTCTGGCTCATACTGGCGGGCGGCCCGCCGGCCCTCGCCGTCACGCCAACCCCTGTACACGACCATTACGCGGCCCCCGGGCCCTGGCAGATCGCGGTGGACGCGGTGACGTATGCCAGTGGCCAAACCGGTGTGCTGTATCGGCCGACCGGCGGGGCGGGGGAGGTCTTTCCCGTCGTGGTCTGGGGCAATGGCAGTGATGCCGAGCCCGAGCTGAATTACCCCGAACTACTGCGGTTGATCGCGTCGCACGGTTACGTGGTCACCGCCACGAACCATCGCGAGGTGGGCATGGGTGAGCCGCTGCTGGAATCGCTGGACTATCTGCACGCCGTCGCGGCCAATCCGCTGCACAGCCTCTACGGCAAGGTGGATTTCGATGCGGTCGCCGCCGTGGGTCACTCGCAGGGCGCCGGTGGTTCAACCCGGGCCGTGGTCAACTCGTCGGCCATCCACACGCTCGTCCCGCTTGCGCTGCCGCGGCCGATCTTTGTCTTCGAGCCGGAAAAGCAGTTTGACGTCTCGGCGGTTGAAGTACCGGTGTTCATCATCGGTGCCGTCGGTGATTTGATTTCTGATACCGATACCGTGCGCGCCTACTTTGACGAGATACCCGACGCGGCGGTCATGGCCATGGTGGCCGACTCACCGGCGCCCTTCCCGCACGTGGAATGGTCGTTCAATGCCGGCGGTGTCTCGCGCGCCTACATCATCGCCTGGCTCGACTACATCCTGCGCGACGACGTTTTTGCTGCCGGCGCGTTCACCGGCCAGCATCCTGAGTTGGCCATGCACCCCGAATTTACCGCGGTGGAGAGCAAGTGTCTTGCCGGGGGTGAACTGCCGCTGGCGACGCCCGTCGACTCCAGCGTGATTGAGGGCAACAGCGGAAGCCGCGTCGTGGCTGTCGAAATTACGCTGGCCTATGCCTGCAACCGGCCCGTGAGTCTCGACTGGGCCACTGTCGATACGCTGGTCCAGCCCGTTGCGGGGGTGGATTACGAAGCGGCCGCGGGGCTCCTGGAGATTCCGGCG
>CAYGOX010000077.1:2063-8064 GCA_964351485.1 uncultured Halioglobus sp. | reverse complement strand
CTGGCTGCCGGATCGGCGGGACAGGGCAGCGGCAAGATTCCGTTGCGGGTGTATGGCGACACGCTGTTTGAAGGCTGGGACGCCGAACACGCCGTGATCGAATTCTACAATCCGGAGAATGCCCGCCTGGACAGCGCGCCCGGGAGCGCCAGCGCTATACTTGCGATCCAGAATGACGATCCGCCACCGGGATGCTGAATGAAGAAAGCGTATTTTAAGGGGCAAACCGCACCGCTGCTCGAATCCACTATCGGGGCGTGCCTGCAGGCCACCGCGCAGCGCCAGCCGAACCACCCGGCGCTCATCGTGGAACACCAGGGGATCAACTGGGATTACGCGCACTTCCTGGCAGAGGTCGACCGCCTGGCGGCCGGCCTGCTCGCACTGGGCGTGGCGGTTGGCGACCGCGTGGGCATCTGGGCGCCCAATTGCCACGAGTGGGTGTTGACGCAATTTGCCACCGCGCGCATCGGCGCGATCCTGGTCTGTATCAATCCGGCGTACCGCCTCTATGAGTTGGAGTACGCGCTGAATAAAGTCCAGTGCAAGGTTCTGGTGACCGCCGAGCGTTTCAAGACCAGCCGCTACCTGGATATGCTGAACGAGCTGGCGCCGGAGCTGGCCGGCAGCACCCCGGGCGAGCTGTCGAGTGCGATGCTGCCGCACCTGCGCGCGGTTATTCGCCTGGGTGAGGACACGACGCCGGGCATGTTCAACTTTTCGCAGGTGTGTGCGATGAACCCCGACGGGGCGGGCGAGGTGGCGGACATCGGCGCGCACCTTGAACCCGGCCAGGTGATCAATATCCAGTTCACCAGCGGCACCACGGGCAATCCCAAGGGGGCAGCGCTGACGCACCGCGGCATTCTCAATAACGCCTGGTTTAATGGGGCGAAAATGCGGTTCACCGAGCAGGACAGGCTCTGTATCCCCGTCCCCCTGTACCACTGTTTCGGCATGGTCATGGGTACGCTGACCTGTGTGGCGCACGGCGCCACGATGGTGCTGCCGGCCGAGGCCTTTGAACCGGAAGCGACGCTGGCGGCCGTGGAAAAGTATCACTGCACCGCGCTGCACGGCGTGCCGACAATGTTCTTCGCCGAGCTTAACCTGCCGTCTCTTGGCAACTACGATCTCGCGTCGCTGCGCACGGGCATGATCGCCGGTGCGACCTGCCCCGAAGAGCTGATGAAGCGGCTGATTGCGGACATGGATCTGAAAGAAATCGTTATCGCCTACGGCCAGACCGAGTGCAGCCCGGTGAATCACGCCACGGATATCGAGGACAGTTTCGAGCAGCGCACCAGTACGGTGGGCCGTCCGCACGACAACTGGGAGGTCAAAATCCTGCGCGCCGATGGCTCGCTGGCGGACGTGGATGAAATCGGGGAGGTCTGCGCGCGCGGTTATGGCGTCATGGCCGGCTACTGGGACGAAGCGGAACGCACGCGCGAGTGCATCGACGCCGAGGGATACCTGCACTCGGGTGACCTCGGGGCGATGGATGCGCAGGGCTACGTCAAAATCACCGGCCGTATCAAGGACATGATCATCCGCGGCGGGGAAAACATCTATCCTCGGGAGATAGAGGAATTTCTGTGCAGGCACCCCGATATCGACGACGCCCAGGTCTTCGGCGTGCCCGACGAAAAGTACGGGGAGCAGGTGGCGGTGTGGGTCGTGCCGCGTGCAGGTGCGAGTCTCGACCCTGGCGCGGTGCGGGCGTTCTGCGACGACAAGATCGCGCACTTCAAGATACCGCAGTACATCAAGATCGTCGAAGCTTACCCCATGACCGTCACCGGGAAGGTCCAGAAGTTCGTGATGCGCGAGGAATACGCGAGGGAGTTGGGGCTGGAATAATTAGACGGCTAAACCGGTGGGCTATCGAGCGGTTGAGCTTCACGCCGGTTGTGCGTCTCGCGCTACCACATCTCGCGATCTTTTCGCTTGGCCGCCTTCATCCCTTCGTTGCCGACTCCCCGTTTCCAGTAGCAAGAGATGTAGCTGTGGGATTTTGGTACGCCGTTGTCCTTACTGATATACCGACGAAGCCCCTTCACGTTATCGAATTCACCGGCGGCCCACACAGCGGCTTTTCCTTGCTGCCATGGCAGGTCGCGGACTGTGTCCAAAAGTCGTAACGGGTCGTCGTCCCCTGGCGGATTGACTAGCCAGCGTATGTCCAATTCCGCTGGGCTCTCAAGCTTTACGATATCCGCTTCCGAGGGCACCTCGATAATGGCGAAACCCTTGGCCGTGTCAGGCAGTTTCTCCAGGTTCACGGCAATGGCGGGCAGCGCACTGAGGTCGCCTGCCAGCAAGAACCAGTCGGCGTCTGTGTTGATCGAAGCACAGGCGCCTGGTCCTCGTACTTTGAGCTGTGTGCCTACACCCGCGTTGGCAATCCATCTGGCCGCGGGGCCATCGTGCTCGTGAACCACCATATCCAGTGTGAGAGTGTGCGTAGTGGGGCAGAAGGCCCGTACCGTGTATGAGCGCATATAATCAGATCTATGCGAGTCCTCAAGCACTAGCTTGACGTAGCCACCCTCGAAACCCGGCGGGAAGTTGGCTTGTGCCTCTGTGGCCAACCTGACGCGCAGGATGTGGTTGGACAGGGGTTCCAGGTCTGAAACCGTTGTTATGTAGGTTTGTTTGGAGCCGGCTAGCGACGCGGCTTTAAGAATTTTGTTCAGCATGTATCTATGCTCTGCTGCGGTTGTTCGCATCTATGCTTCGACGATCGCACGCTCAATGATCTGGTCTGGCTGGTAGCCGTGGCGAAATTCCTCAAAGCTGCGCTCGCTGAGGATAGCGCACACATCTCGTTCTCTATACCAATCATGAAGAACTGACCGTTTTCGAATCGAAGCGAATTACCGCGAGTAGTTGGGAGGCTAAAGGGGTTTTGGTCTCAGCGGTGAACATGTCTCACTGTTTCCTTGTGTGAGCTTTCCTGGAGCAGTGCATCGTGAATACTGACCCATGGGGTGCAACATCATACAAATGATAATCATTACAAATAACGAGCTGCAACGGCCTGTCAGGGTTGGGGGGCGAATCCTCAGAACGTGTCATGGAGAACGACGCCGACGCGCGTGGCTGGTAGGGAACTCCGGCGGCGCACCAACAACGACAGCCTTCTCGGTGAGTTCCATGGACTCGCGCCAAGCTTTGCAAGGGCTCTTTCTGGATTTCAACTGATTGAATAAAGCTCCAGATTTTGGAAGTAAAAGCAACACCGGGACATCGACAGGCGACCAGTTGTGCGTACAAATTTCAAATAACACGCGTTGGGCGAATGTGTTCGGCCGTTTTGGTCAGTTCCTCAATTTACTTCGCAAAGCCGGCAGCGTATGCTTTTTTTGCAGTCAACATGAGGAAAATAATAATGTCCCGCACTGATAACCCTACCTCCCGCCCGGTTCGTTTTCCGCTTAGCAAAGTCGCCGTGGCGGTGTCTTCGGTGTTGTTCAACTCTGCGCTGGGCCTGAGTGCCCATGCTCAGGATAACGGGCCGCAAGTAGAGGAAGTCCTGGTGACAGGCACCTTGATCCGCGGCGTAAAGGCTACAGGGTCGCAGACAGTGACCGTGGACAGTGAGCGAATCGCCGAGGAAAGTCCGCTCACAACCAACGAGTTGTTGTCGACGATTCCGCAGGTGGCCAACACCTTTAACCAGCGGCCGGATGCCTCACCGCGTAACCCGGTCGGCAACAGCATCAGCCGCCCCAACCTGCGCAACCTGCCCGGCTTCACCGGCGCGTCCGGTTCCACCACGCTGGTGCTGGTCGACGGCCGGCGCATGGCGCCCCTGGGCATTGTCGAATCGTCCTTCGATCCGGACATGATCAGCCCCGGGGTGATTGAGCGCGTCGAGGTCGTGACCGACGGCGGCTCATCACTGTACGGTGCCGATGCGATTGGGGGTGTGGTCAACTTTATCACTCGCAAGGAATTTGAAGGCGTCAAGATCGACCTCGGTTATGGCACCGGTCAGGATTTCGACGAGCACAACATCACGCTGACCGCTGGCAAGAGCTGGGAGAATGGTAACGGCTACTTCTCTATCAGTGATTCCGGTCGCGATGAAATACGGCGCGGCGACCGCGACTGGGCGGGTCTGGGCGCTTACGACGAAGCCGGTCGGCTCCAGGCTGACGACACCGAGTGTCTGGAACCGGCGGGATCGGAAACACGCTGGTTCTGGTACGGCGCGGGCTGGACCACGAACCCGCGAGCACCGGGCACGGGTACTTTCCCCGTCGGAACACCCTGTGACGTGGACGGCGCCGGTTCGCTCATGCCTGAAAAGACGCTGCGTAACGTCTTCGGCAAGATCACGCATCAATTGTCTGACTCCGTCGAGCTCTCGGTGCAGAGTTACTACGGTAGCCGCGACCTCGAATACTCCTACTACCCGCTCGGTGACAGTGTGAGTGGGCCGGCGCCTGGCGATATTGGCCTCGATGGCGACGACGCCGACGAGAACGATCTCTACGCCCAGCCCTCACTGGGTTTCTCCTATGGGGTACACCCCGATTACATGCAGCGCGACCGGGAAGCGCAGCTTGAGACCTTCGGTATCCTGCCGGAAATCACGGTCGCCCTGGGCGCCGACTGGCAGGTGCGCAGCTCGCTGTACTACGGTCGTTCGGACAACGAGTATGTCGAGCCCGACAGCAACTTCCTGAAACTTTCGGACTACGTTGCCAATGGCGTGGTTGATCCGTCCGACATTGCGGCAGCACCAACCGATGCGATCAACGACATCCTCAACTGGGAATCGTCGGCCAAGACTATCCAGGAAATGTGGTCCGCGCGTGTGCTGGCTGATGGCCCTGTGTTCAGCCTGCCCGCCGGTGAGGTGCGCATCGCGGTCGGCGCCGAGTATACGGACGACGAGGCCAAAACGCGCAACGGCCTGGCGGGTGTCGAAGCCGGCGGCCTTGCGTCCATCGATTATCAAAGTGCGAGCCGCGACGTCACCTCGTTCTTTGCCGAGGCGAGTATCCCCGTGCTCTCCAGCCTGGACCTGTCACTGTCTGTTCGCGATGATGACTACAGCGACTTCGGTTCCACGACCAACGCCAATGTCGGCTTCAGCTTCACCCCGGTCGACTGGGTGGAACTCTACGGGCACTGGGGCGAATCGTTCAACGCGCCCACACTGGTGGACAGCCTGAACGTGGTTCGTTCGCGCAACACGCCCGGACAGTGGAACGCGGCGGATCCGAACAACGAGTTCGCCACGGACGCGGAAGTGGCCGACCCCGGGGCGCCAGAGTTTGGCCGCATGCCGGGTAACCTCGGCGTTATGCAGCCGCTGGGTACGGGTGACCTCAGCCCGCAAACCGCCGATGTCTGGGCGATGGGTTTCCGGATTGAGCCGCCCACTGTGCAGGGCTTGCAGTTGACGGCGAACTACTGGGAAATTGACTTTGCCGATGCGCTCGGCGCGGTGAATCCGCTGGTAGACCAGGCTGTGCTGGCGAACCCGGAGAAGTTCATATTCAACCCGACCCAGGACGAGTTCGACGCGTTCCTTGCGCTGGTTAACAACGCCGAGGAAACGCGCGCGTTTTTCGCTTCGCTCAACGAGGATGGTCTGCCCGGTGCGATCGTCGATCGCCGTACCGACAACGTCGATGAGTATGAACTGCGCGGTGTGGATTTCGGCGTGCACTATGTGTGTGACAGCGAGTCCGGCACCTGGAACTTCGGTCTGGATGGTGTGAAATACCTCGAGTCGAAAGCCATCCAGGCTGACGGCGACACCGACCTGCTCGAATCCAATGCCGCCGACTTCACCGCGATCGCGCGGGTCGGCTGGAGCAGCGGCAACGTGCGCGCCAATGTCAACGTGAGCTACACCGACGGCTACGAAGTCACCGGTACCGCGACGGAGCAGACGTCGGTTGACGATTTCATCGTGACTGATGTGTTCCTGGGCTACACGTTCGAGGGTAGCAGCGGTATCACTGACGGCTTGTCTGTG
>CAYGOX010000077.1:0-2053 GCA_964351485.1 uncultured Halioglobus sp. | reverse complement strand
GTACGGTTCAACATCGACAACGTGTTTGACGAGGATCCGCCGGCAATCGAGCGCAACAACACGCCGCCGGATGCGTTCACGCTGGGCCGTGTGTTCCGGTTCGGAATCACCAAGACCTTCAACTAACGGTCCTGACCAAAGCCGGCGGCGCGGGAGAGTCCCGTTCCGCCGGTTTTTTTATGTCAGGATTTTTTGGTTCGCGCGAGCTGAAGCGCCTGTAGCGCGTCGAGGACCTCGCTGCCGTGGGAATAGAAAAACAGTGCGCCCGCGTCGGGAATCGCCGTCAAGGTAAAGTCGCTTCCCCGGTCGAGCATCGCCTGCGCCTGTTGTCGCCGGCGGTTGGTGTCCTGTTCGCCGGTGATGATATGGACGGGGCAGGGCACGTCCGAGGGAGTCGGGTGCTGGCAGGACTGGAGATGCAGCAATTCCTGGTAGAACGCGTGGCTGTTGTCCTGGAACTGACATCCCTGCGCCATGACGGCCATGAGTGTTGGGTCATCGCACAGCCTGCGATCGGGTTTTGAACGCGCCAAAACGGCTTTCACGTACCGTCGGGCGCCCGCCCTGCGATAGAACGCCTCGCCCGCGCGGCATGCCAACAGCAGCGCGCTGGCCTGAAAGCGCGCGCCGAGGGCTACGAACCGTGCGTGGTCGTTGAGCCGGTTGTAGTCGCCGGCCTCGCGCATCGGCAGTGCGGGCGAGAGTGCCACCATGCCGCGACAACGCGCAGGGTCGGCGATGGCCAGCGCGGCAGCGAATGCGCTGCCAGTGGTGCGGCTCAGGATCGTGTACTGTGCGACAGCCATGTGATCGAGCAGTTGCATGCAGTCGGCTGCTACCAGGCGCAGCGGATCGCAGTGTTCGGGGTACCCGGTCGTGCCCGCGAAGTGCGGCCTGGCCGGCGCGATGACTGTCAGGTTCCGGCGCCGTGCCTCTGCCGCCAGCGCGCCTGGCCAGGCGTCGCCGAGGATGTTGTCGTGCATGAATAGCACGGGTTCACCCTCGCGTGCGCCGAACATCGCGTAGGCGAGCGTTCGACCGTCTTGTAGTGTCAGTGAAAAGCGCTCCGTTGCAAGCGGACGCGGCGCTGCGTCTGTGACGGTGCTGTGATCTCCGTCGCCAGAATTCTCTAGCAATGCATCAAGCCCCCAGGTCATGCGCAGGAACTCGGGCTGACTGTGGGTGCCGGTCTTGGCGAGCAGGGCGCGCACGTGCACGCGAATGGTCGCCACGCTGTTGTTCCTGTCACTGGCAATATCGTTTACAGACTTCCCTTCGATCAACAAACGGGCGATCTCTGTCTCTGTTTCCGTCAGCTCGAAGGTGTTGGCCAGTATTTGTAGCAGACGCCGGGAGCACACGATTTCGGTCGTGCGCAGCGTCACGTGCCCGGGTAAGTCGGGGGAGGCGGTGACTGTCACCAGCACCGGCTGGTCGTTGTCGCGCCTGGCCAGGCGTAGGAGCGTGGGCTGTCGCGCAGCACCGGCGGTCCGCTCGCGAAGTTGCGCCACGGCCTGGGACAGCAGTTTGAGGCTGCCGCTGCAGAGCGGCAGGTCGTTGACGGAGTGGCCGCTGCGGACGCCGTAGAGCGCTTGCGCGCTGGTGTTGGACTCGACGATGTCGCCCTGCCAGTTGATGAGCAGGGCCGGTTGCGTCGCGTCATTGTCACCCGGCGCGTTGGTGTCAGTCACGGCATCGCCCTGCTGGTCGAGTAACCAGACAGCTCGCTGCAAGTGCGGGTCGAGGCTCGCTGCCTCACTGGACAGGCCGTCGGTGCTGGAGAGCCGTTCGCGCCACAGGCAGGCCAGTTCCTCAAGCCGCTGGGGCGTTACAGCGACCGAGTAAATACGGTCGATCAACTCGTCAATGGTTGGTGCCGAAGGATCGTTCACCTTTTCTCCCACCCTGCTCGCAGGCCGTTTCGCCTACTCAATATAGGGTACGACAGGTCGGGTCGGTCGGGCTAGATTGCGCCCGGTGGTGGCGGATCGCCGGTTTTGGGTGTGCCGCGGCCGTATCTGCGCGCCGGCGGGCGCTCCGGCAGGGAGAAGGA
>CAYGOX010000076.1:6310-13088 GCA_964351485.1 uncultured Halioglobus sp. | reverse complement strand
GACAACGTCCTGCTGGGTGAGGGACGCGGCTTCGAGATCGCCCAGGGGCGTCTCGGACCGGGAAGAATCCACCACTGCATGCGCCTCATCGGCGCGGCGCAGCGCTCACTGGAACTGGCCTGCCGGCGCGTGGAGTCGCGCACCACCTTCGGCCGCACCCTTAGCCAGCACCAGTCGGTGCGCGAGGATATCGCGCGCAGTTTCAGTGACATCGAGATGATGCGGCTGCTGGTGTACAAGACCTGCCAGAAGATGGACGAGGTCGGCGCCAAGGGCGCGCTGGACATGATCGCCGCGAGCAAAACCAGCGTGCCGATCATGGCCCAGACCGTCATCGATCGCTGCATGCAGATGCACGGCGCCGGCGGTCTCACCGAGGATTACATGATGGCGGAGGCGTTCAACTACGCGCGCTGGTGCCGCCAGGCAGACGGACCCGACCAGGTCCACCTGATGGCGCTGGGCAAGCAGGTGATCAAGCGCTATACCGCGTAGGGACGCGGATTTACCACGCCCGCGAAGACTGGGCGGCCGGACTCAGGCTGCCTGTTTGCCGGCGCCCGGATCGCCCTTGTCCGGTGAGGAGGACGCGGAAGCCGACTTCTTCCGGGGTGCAGATTTTTTCCGCGTGGCGGGACGCTTTTTCGGCTTCTTTTCCGCCGCGGATTTTTCCAGCCGGGCCAGGTCGGCCCTGGACGGTGTCGGGCGCCGCCGCGACGAGCGCGGACGGTGAAATTCATCGGCCTCCGGACGCAGGTCGCCCTGCTCGAACCGGAACAGGATTTCCTCCATTGTCCGGCTGATCTTGGTACAGGTGCGGATCGCCTCGATATTCGGGTAGGCCGAATGCTCGCCGCCGTGCATGAGATCGATCAGATCCTTCTCCGACAGGTGGGAAATCAGCTTGGCGGGGTTGTACCAGCGGAAGCTGGGCACGATGTTGATATCGCCGCTGTACTCCTGGTCGAGCAACGCATGCACACTGCTCACCAGCATGTTCACCCGCGGCCAGCTCTCGTGGCCGCGCTGCACCATTGAGCGATAGAAGTTCAGGATCTCGCGGCCGACGCCGACGCCGAGTCCGCCCAGGGCCGAGAGCAGCACACTGCGCTCCCCACCTTTCTGGAGGAACGGAATCGCCAGCGGGTTGACCATGCTCACGATGAAGTGATTGGTGCTGTAGAGCCGCTGCAGGCGCTTGGCCGGCAGATCGTCGGCCACGGAGCCGTCCACCCATTTGCGCGTCGGCAGGTAGGGCTGCGGCTCGCCGTGCTGGTTCTTGGCCATGAGCATGACCGGCGGGAATACGCCCGGGACCGCACAGGAGGCCATGACCGCCGACCGGATATACACGTTCGGCGAGGCAATCGCGTTGAGCAGGCGGGACGTCTGGTGCAGTTCCGCCGGCGCCACGGTGATGCTGATCTGCCGCCCGGTCTTCTCGTAGGCTTCCTGGAAGGTGAGATTGGGAATCATGCGGGCGACCAGTTGCTCCAGGTCGCCGACGTCGATCTGCGGGTTGGCGCCGAAGAACATACGGGTGAATACGTTGGCCTCGCGCTCCGCTTCAAAGTGAACATTGGCCGGGTCGTAGAACCGCTGCAGTTGCCGGTCGGTGTGGGTGCCCAGCACCCCCGCGACCAGCGAGCCCGCACTGGAGCCGGAGATCACGCGCGGCAGCAGGTTCTGCTCCAGCAGCGCCTTGACCACGCCCAGGTGGTAGAAGCCCAGCACACCGCCGCCACTGAGCATCAGCGCGGAGCGTCCGTAACAGATATTCGCGCGGTAAAAGAATTCGAGCTTCTCCTGGACGCTGATCTCCCTGGAGTCCAGTTCGGCCAGGAAACGCAGCGCATCGTCGATTTCGTCGACATACTGCTCAATCAGGCGCTTGGTGCCGGCCTTGGCGCGCGTGTGGAGTTTGCCATTGCCCATGCCCGCCATGTTGCCGTGGATGCCCTCGTTGAGGGTAAACAGCAGCCCGTGATGGTCCTGGCGTGCGCGCAGGCTGCGTATGCGGTCGAGCCGCAGCCGAATCTGGGCGTAATCGTACTGGCTGGTCTGGTCGACCTCGCGCCAGCGCTTCTGGCCGGTGATTTCGTCGTGCTCCTGGGCCGCGGTATACCACGCCTCGTAGCTGTCGGCGGCCTGCATCGCCTTTTCGACTTTCTTGAGTTTACGCCCCTTCAACATGGCCTGATCCCCTCTGCCCATTGCTTCTTTAAGGATAAGTCATATGACCGTTTCGTCACAGCCTTTTATCGGACCGCAAGCGCGCGGAAACGGGGCTGCCGAGCACTCCTAAGTCTCTGGCCAGGGTCAAAAAAATGCGCATTTGGGTCATATTTGGGCAGTGGGGGTGTACCCCCCGGCCAAAGCCCCTACAATGACTTTTTTCCCGTTGCGCCACCAACGCGGCGGAGTCGCTACACTGGACCGGGAGGCCCTGCGATTGCGCGCATACCTGTTTGTCATCGTCCTGCTGGTGCTCATTTTCGGCGCCATGGGCGGTTACCTGTATAACCAGTTCTCGACACTGGCGAACACCGATTTCACGCCGCCGCCGGTGACCATCGCCGCGGCTGTCGCCCAGCCCACCACGTGGACGTCGCAGCTCGAGGCTGTGGGCACCATCAAGGCCGCCCGCGGGGTGGAGCTGAGCGCCGAGACCAGCGGCGAGGTGATCGCCATCGACGTGACCTCGGGCGATCGCGTTGAAAAGGGCCAGGCTATCCTCACGCTGAACGACAGCGTCGAACAGGCCAGCCGTACCCGCCAGGAGGCGGCGCTGAACCTGGCCGAAATCCTGTACGAGCGCGACGCCAGCCTGATACGCAAAAAATCGATCCCCCAGAGCCAGTACGACCGCTCCAAGGCCGACCTGGACAGCGCTATCGCGCAGCTCGCCGAAATTGACGCGCGCCTGGCCAACAAGCGCATCACCGCCCCGTTCTCCGGCACCACCGGCATTATCCGGGTGAAGGTCGGCGACTACATCGAACCGGGCACCGCCATCACCACCCTGCAGGACCTCACCGACCTGGAGATCGACTTCTCCGTCCCCGCGCGCTACTACTCGCAGCTCAAACCGGGGCAGAAAATCTCGGTGACAACCTCGGCCTTTCCCGGGCGCGAGTTCCACGCCACCCTGCAGGCCATCGACGCACAGGTTGACCAGAACACGCGCAACCTGGGGCTGCGGGCCTCGCTGGACGACCGCGACGGCCCCCTGCCCGGCATGTTCGCCCGGCTGATCGTAGACCTTGGGACACCACAGCGCGTGGTGACAGTGCCCGAAACCGCCGTGTCCTACTCGCTGCATGGCAATACCGTGTGGATCATCACCCAGGTGACCGGGGGCGACGTCGTGCAACCGGTGGTGGTTAAAACCGGCCCGACCCGCGACGGCATGATCGCCATCACCGAGGGGCTCCTCGGCGGCGAACGCGTCGTGATCGCCGGCCAGAACAAGCTGTACCGCGACGCCCGGGTCGTCATCGACGATTCCCCGGGGCCCTGAGCCGATGAACTTCACCGACCTGTGCATCAAGCGACCTGTGCTGGCACTGGTTGTGAGCAGCCTGCTCCTGTTGCTGGGCGGCGCCTCGCTGGCGCGCGTCGACGTGCGCGAATTCCCGGAGCTGGAACGCGCGGTGATCTATATCGAGACGTACTACCGCGGCGCCAGCGCGCGCACCGTCCAGGGTTTCGTCACCACGCCGCTGCAAATCAGCATCGCGGGCGCGCGCGGCGTGGAGTACATGACATCGACCAGCAACCCGGGCGTGTCCGAGATCGAGGTTCACGTGCGCCTGGGCGAGGACAGCGCCGCGGTGCTGAGCGAGGTGATCGCCAAAGTCAGTGAAGCGCGCGGCGATTTGCCGCGTGACATTGAGGATCCGATCGTCACCACCGCCTCGGGCGGCGACGCCATGATGTACCTGGCGTTCTACAGCGAGCAGATGTCGCCCTACCAGATCACCGACTACCTGGCGCGCACCGTGCAACCGGAACTGGCCACGCTCGAGGGCGTCGGCAAGGCCAATATCTTCGGGCGATTTCTCGCGATGCGCATCTGGCTTGATCCGGTGCGAATGGCCGCGTCGGGCGTCACTGCCACCGACATCATTGCCGCGATTGAGCGCGACAACTACATCGCCACCTCCGGCGCCACCGAGGGCCAGCTGGTGCGCGCCACGGTGGACGCCCGCACGGACATGCAGACCGAGGCCGATTTCGAACACATGGTCGTGCGCCAGGACGCGGAGGTGCGTGTGCGCCTCGGTGACGTCGCCGACGTCGAACTGTCCGCCGAAACCACGCAGATAAAAACGCTCTCCAGCGGGCGCGACGCTGTCTTCATGTCAATCACACCGACGCCCGATGCCAACCCGCTCGATGTCTCGCGCGCGGTTCACGCGGCCATCCCGCGCATTCGCGAATCGCTGCCGGCCGACCTCGAGGTGCTGATGGACTGGGACGGCAGCGTGGTGATTGACGCCGCGCTCAAGGAGGTCGTCTTCACGCTGATGGAAGCGGCGCTGATCGTCATCCTGGTGATCTTCCTGTTCCTGGGTTCACTGCGGGTGGTGCTCATACCGCTGGTGGCGATTCCGCTGTCGCTGATCGGCGTCGTGTTCCTCATCCTGAGCATGGGGTTCTCCCTGAATATCCTGACGCTGCTGGCGATGGTGATCGCCATCGGCCTGGTGGTGGACGATGCAATTGTTGTGGTGGAGAACGTTCATCGCCATATCGAGATGGGCGAACCGCCACTGGCCGCGGCCGTGCGCGGCGCCCGCGAGGTAGCGCTGCCGGTGGTGTCGATGACGCTGACGCTGGCGGCGGTGTATGCGCCGATCAGCTTTATCGGCGGCCTGACCGGGGCGCTGTTCAGCGAATTTGCCCTGACGCTCGCCGGGGCCGTCCTCGTTTCGGGCATCGTCGCGCTGACACTCAGTCCGTTCATGTGCTCGCGCGTGCTGCGCGGTCACGACGAACAGGGGCGTTTCGCCGACTGGCTCGACGACCGCTTCGGTTCGCTCAAGGCGCGCTACCAGCGCCTGCTCGACGGCAGCCTCGAGAACCGCGGCGCGGTGGTGCTGTTCACCGCCGTCATCCTGGCCAGCCTGCCGGTACTCTTCTTCCTGGCACAGGAGGAACTGGCGCCGGAGGAAGACGTCGGCGGCGTATTCGTCACGGGCAACGCCCCGCGCTACGCCAACCTCAATTACCTCGATCACTACCTCGACGAGGTCGTGGCCATCTGGAAGGAGATTCCCGAATTCAGCCACTCGTGGCAGGTGATTTTCCCGTCGCAGAATTTCGGCGGCATCACCATGCATCCCTGGTCGGAACGCGAGCGGACGCAGCAGGAGGTGCTGACGGAATTCCAGGCGCGCCTGAACGAGGTTGCCGGGATGGAAATCTTTTCCTTCGGCACGCCGCCACTGCCGGGTTCCGACGCCGGGCTGCCGGTCAGTTTCGTCGTCGCCTCTACCGCCGATTACGAACAGGTCGCGGATGTCGGGCAGCGCCTGCTCGAAGCGGCGCGCGAATCCGGGCTGTTTATCTTCGTCACACAGACGCTGGATTTCGATCGCCCCGAGATAGGCGTGAACATCGACCGTGAACTCGCGGCGCGCCTGGGCATCTCCATGCGCGATATCGGCCAGACCCTGTCGGTGATGCTGGGTGAGGCGGAGGTCAACCGCTTCAATCTCGAGGGGCGATCCTACAAGGTGATTCCGCAGGCCGACCGGGGCTTCCGGCTGACCAAGCAGGAACTGGAAAAATACTACCTGCGCGCGACCTCCGGCGAGCTGGTACCGATGTCGGCGGTGATCGACCTGGATCTGCGGGTGGAACCCAACGCATTGACACAGTACCAGCAGCTCAACAGCACCACGCTGCAGGGCATCATGATGCCGCCCAACAGCCTCGGTACGGGACTGGAATTTTTGCGTAACACGCTCGACGAGATTGCACCGCCCGGGTTCAAGGCCGGCTACACCGGTGCCTCGCGGCGTTTCGTACAGGAAGAAGCGTCCTTTCCTGTCCTGTTCTCACTGTCGATTATCCTGATCTTCCTGGTGCTCGCGGCGCAGTTCAACAGCTTTCGCGATCCCTTCGTGGTGCTGCTCAGCGTGCCGCTGTCCATCTTCGGCGCGATGATACCCATCGCACTGGGCTTTGCGACGCTCAACATCTACACACAGATCGGGCTGCTTACCCTGATCGGACTGATCAGCAAGCACGGCATCCTCATCGTGGAATTTGCCAACAAACTGGCGCTGCTGGGGATGGCGCGATCCGAGGCGATCCGCGAGGCCGCCGCGCTGCGCCTGCGGCCCGTGCTCATGACCACCTTCGCCACTGTGCTGGGCGTGTGGCCGCTCGTGGTCGCCAGCGGCCCGGGAGCCAACAGCCGTTTCAGCATCGGTCTTGTGATTACCGCGGGTATGCTGGTGGGCACGCTGTTTACGTTGTTCGTGATCCCGGCCGCCTACCTCATGGTGCAGCGCAGGCACGATCTGGCCGTGGCGAAGGAACAGGACACCCCGCCCGACTCCGGCACCGCCACCATGCCCGAGCCTGAACCGGAGCCAGCGGGCAGCGCCGGCTGATCAGGATTTCGCGCGGTCGCGGTACTCTTCCACCAGGTGACGCTTGTACAGCTTGCCGTTGTCCATGCGCGGCAACTGCTCGAGAAAATCCAGTGAGCGCGGCATCTTGATACTGGCGATCGGCTCGCGCAGCCACTCCAGAATTTCGATGG
>CAYGOX010000076.1:5223-6300 GCA_964351485.1 uncultured Halioglobus sp. | reverse complement strand
GGCTTGAGAAACCAGTCCACGGCCGAGTGCGGCTCGCGCACCGTGACCCCGTCCTGCCGCAGCCGCCTCGCGCCTGAGCTCGCCAGAAGCCCGCAGCGCCGCAACCCGCGAGTCCGCTCGCGCAGCCACTCCAGAATTTCGATGGCGGTCTCGTCGGTGGCGTCGGCCCAGTTCATGGGCTGGACCACGGCCTTGACCTCCTCGCCAAACTCCTCGTTGGGAATTCCGAATACGGCCACGTCGGCGACCTTGTCATGCCCGACCAGGATGTTCTCGACCTCCTGCGGATAGATATTCACGCCACCGCTGATAATGGTGAAGTTCTTGCGATCGGTGAGGTAGAGGTAGCCCTCCTCGTCCACGTAACCGACATCGCCGGTCGTTGCCCAGCCCTTGTCGTTGTACGCCTCGGCAGTTTTGCCCGGCTCTTCGTAATACTCGAACGCGAGGTGGTCGCCGCTGAAATACACCGTGCCGATTTCACCGGGGGGCAGTTCGTTCCCATCGTCGTCGACGATATGCATCTGGCCCAGCAGCGACTGGCCGACCGAGCCCTTGTGCCGCAGCCAGTTCGCCGAAGCGATCAGGGTGATGCCGATGCCCTCGCTGGCCGCGTAATACTCGACGATGATTTCGCCCCACCACTGGATCATCTGCTCCTTGACCTCCACCGGGCACGGCGCCGCGGCGTGGATGGCAAACTGCATCGAACTGGTGTCGTAGCGGTCACGCACGTCCTGCGGCAATTTCAGCATGCGCACGAACATGATCGGCACCCACTGGCTGTGGGTGACCCGGTGCTCCTCGATCAGGCGCAGCGCCTGCTCGGGTTCGAACTTCTCCATCACCACGATCGTGCCACCGTTGTAGATGGCCATCATCGTGTAGTGCAGCGGGGCCGCGTGGTAGAGCGGCGCCGGAGACAGGTAGACCGTCTCTTCCCCGAAACCGAACAGCACACCGATGGTGGGCGACAGCATGGGCGGGGTATTCACGTCCTTGTCGTACTGCGAGCTGAACACACCCTTGGGCTTGCCCGTGGTGCCCGAGGAATACAGCATGGGCGCGCCGTTGCAC
>CAYGOX010000076.1:406-5213 GCA_964351485.1 uncultured Halioglobus sp. | reverse complement strand
CCACCCCCGTGTCCTCGGCCAGCAGTTGCTCTGCGACTTCGGCCAGCTTGTAGGACCCGATAAACAGCTTCGCGTGACAGTTCTGGAGGATGTACGCGGTCTCCTCCTTTTTCAGGTGCGTGCTGATGGGTGTAAATATGAGTCCGGGGCGCTGCGCCGCCCAGACGATCTCGGTGAACTGGCGATTGTTTTCCAGCATCATCCCGATATGGTCACCGGGCTTGAGGCCCAGCGAGCGAAACAGCTGCGCCGCGCGATTGGACAGTTCGTCGAGCTCGCCGTAGGTCACGATCTCCCCGGTCGAACCCATGATGATTGCGGGTTTGTGGGGGTAGGTTTCGGCGGTAATACTGGGGTGCGGCATGGACTCTTCCTGCGTTGGACTGATAGCCCCACTATAGAATCTGCCCGCGCGCGTGCCAAGCGCCGCAACCGGATTAGGTCACTGGCGGAAGCGCATCACGCCCTGTTGCACCGCGGTGGCGACCAGGCGGCCGTCCCGGGTGTACACGCTGCCGCGCGCCAGCCCGCGCCCGCCGCCGATCCGTTCGGCGGCCACCGTGTGCAGCAGCCACTCGTCGGCACGGAAATCCTCGTGATACCACAACGCGTGGTCCAGGCTCGCCACCTGAAAGTTCTTGCCGTCAAATGCCCGCGCGTGTGCGATC
The DNA here is from genome assembly GCA_964351485.1 of uncultured Halioglobus sp. Classification (GTDB taxonomy): domain Bacteria; phylum Pseudomonadota; class Gammaproteobacteria; order Pseudomonadales; family Halieaceae; genus Marimicrobium. The sequence continues at coordinate 4,545 of CAYGOX010000076.1, read as the reverse complement.
AGACAGACGTCAATCAACAGTACATCAGACATATAAGCAAGCACCGCCTGGTGCTCGCCCAAAGAATCGGACAGCGGCTCGGTCGTTTTCATCCAGGCGTGCAGCACCGGCTCGCGCGGTTTGAGGTTCGCCCAGTCGATAGGATCGGTCATCCGCACGTCCAGGTCGGTGCCGGTCGTCACCAGGAAAGCCTCGTCGGGCATACCGGCCTCGAGGTGGCGATCGCGTTCGCTGACCAGCTCCTCGGGACCGGGCACGTCGGGCATGTCCGGCTGGTAATCGTCGCCGCTGGAAGCGACCTGAAACGACAGCGAGCTGACCAGGATCGGCTTGCCGTCCTGCAGCGCGACAACACGCCGCGAGCTGAAGCTGAAACCGTCGCGAGCGCGCTCGACCTCAAACACGATGGGCTTGTTGGTGTCGCCGGGGCGCAGAAAATAGGCGTGCTGCGAGTGCAGGACGCGCTCCGGGTCCACCGTCTGGATCGCGGCGCCGACACACTGCGCCAGGACCTGGCCGCCATAGATACGGAAACTGCCGGGATACCGGTTGCCGCCTTCAAACCGGTCCTGGCCGGCTGATGTGGGCAGCAGGACCTTGAGGAGTTCTTCGGACAATGGAGCGCTCACATGGGAGTGGAGGCGCCATTATCCAGATTTGTCGGCTAATGCCAACCTGCGACTTCAGGTGTGTTTTTAAGCTGGATTGACCAGCAAATATCGATCGGCGGCTTGTTCAGAATTACACAGCGGCGGACCGGTGGCCTGCTCGGGGTGCGGGGACCGCCAAAAAGCGCACATCCATGTGCAGGCTCGGGGTCCGCCATCCATGGCGGACCACGTCCCCGCACCCCGAGCAGGCCACCGATCCGCGGAACTGCACAACTTCGTGGCAACCACGACAGCAACTCTCCATAAACGCGGCGGGCTGTACCCGCTCGATTCTTCTTTGATAACCTGCCATTTTTATCGAGCCAGACTGTCACCTACCGTGCAAACGCAACCTGTCCTGGACCCCGCCGCGCTGCGAGCGCGCATCCGCTGCGGTGAGTTTCGCGAGAATACCTCCGGACTTGCGGCGGGATTCGTGCAGTGCAATATCGTGATCGTGCCGGCGGCTGTGGCGAGCGATTTCGCGCAGTTCTGCGCACTGAATCCGAAACCGTGCCCGCTGCTGGCTACCGGTGCGCCGGGCGATCCCACCCTCCCCGCGCTGGGCGACATCGACATTCGCAGCGATTTGCCGAGCTACCGCGTGTTCGAGGACGGGGTCGCAGTGCAAACACTCGATGATATCGGCGCGCTCTGGCAGGACGACTTTGTCACCTTCGCGCTGGGCTGCTCCTTTTCTTTCGAAGAGGCGCTGATCGAGGCAGGCCTGGAGGTGCGCAACGTCACCGAGGGTGTCAACGTGCCGATGTACAACACCAACATTGCCTGTGCGCCCGCCGGGGCGTTTGCCGCGGACATGGTGGTGAGCATGCGCCCCTTTGCGCCGCCGCAGGCCATCGCGGCCATCGAGATCACGTCGCGCTACCCCCGGGTCCACGGCGCGCCGGTGCACCTGGGCGATCCGGCGATGATCGGGATCGGAGACCTGGACGCGCCTGACTACGGCGACGCCGTTACGCTCAGGGCGGGCGAAATTCCGCTGTTCTGGGCCTGCGGCGTGACACCGCAGGTGGCGCTGGCCAACGCCCGCCTGCCCCTGGCCATCACCCACAGCCCAGGCTGCATGCTGGTCACCGACCGGCGCAATACCGAACTGGCCGACGCGGAGCAGACATGCGCCTGAATTGCGACATGGGCGAAAGCTACGGCGACACGGTGGTGGGCGACGACGCCGGCGTCATGCCGCATATCGACCAGGCCAATATCGCCTGTGGGTTCCACGGCGGCGACCCGGTCACCATCGATACCGTACTGGCCCTGGCGCGCTCCCACGGCGTTGCGGTAGGTGCCCACCCCTCGTACCCGGACCGGGAGGGATTCGGCCGCCGCAGCATGAGCCTCTCCTTTGAGGAACTGGCCGCCACCCTGCACTACCAGGTCGCCGCGCTCGAGGGGATGGCCGCACGCCACGGGCTGCAACTGAGCCACATCAAACCCCACGGCGCGCTGTACAACGACGCCATGCGCGACGAGCGCTGCCGCCGCCACGTGATGCAGGCGGTTGCGGCCTACCACCGCCCGCTGCCACTGGTGCTGCAGGCAACGGCGCGCAATACCGCGCTGGAAAACGAGGCCCGGACCGAGGGAGTCACCCTGTGGTTCGAGGCCTTCGCCGACCGCGCCTACACCGATGACGGGCTGCTGCAACCGCGTTCAGAGCCCGGGTCGGTGCTCGAGGTCGACGCCATGCTGGCGCAGGCGGAGCAACTGGTGACACGCGGCACCGTCACCACTACCGGCGGCAAGGTGCTGGCGATCGAAGCCGACACGCTGTGCGTGCACGGTGACAACCACCACGCCATCGCGGGCCTCACTCGTCTGCGCACGCTGCTCAATACACTGTCCGGCCCGGGGCGCGCGTAAATGGAACTGCGTATCGCGGGCGAGAATGCGCTCATGATCTACTTCGGCCAGCGCATGGACCCCGACCTGTGTGAACAGGTGCAACACTGTGTGGCGACGCTCGATAGCGCGCTGGGCGACCGCGTTCTTGACCTGGTCCCCTCCTACGCCTCGGTCATGGTTATCTTCGACCCGCTGCAGCACAGCCACGCGGCGATCGGCAGAGACGTTCGTGCGGCGCTGTGCAACGCCGGGCCTGCGGTGGCTGCCGCGGGGCGCGAGATCGTGCTGCCGGTCTACTACGCTACCGAGTCCGGGCCCGACCTCGAGGCGCTGGCGGCCAATACGGGTTTGGCCGTCGCCGACATCATCAGGCGTCACAGCGAACGCAGCTATCGCGTCTATGCCATCGGATTCGCCCCGGGGTTTGCCTACCTCGGTGAAGTCCACCCGGACATCGCCTGCCCGCGCCACGCCACGCCGCGTGCGCAGGTCCCCGCGGGTTCGGTGGCTATCGCCGACCGGCAGACCGCCGTCTATCCCGCCGCGTCACCGGGGGGCTGGAACCTGATCGGCCGCTGCCCGACACCGATGTTCGACCCGGCCCGGGAGCCGCAGCTGCCGGTCGCGATGGGTGACACGGTGCGCTTCGAACCGGTCGACCGCGAGGCCTACATCGCCCTGGGCGGTACGCTGTGAGCCTGCGCGTGCTCAATGCGGGCGTACTGAGCCTGCTGCAGGATGCCGGCCGGCAGGGTTACCGGCGCCTGGGGCTGACCGGCGGCGGCCCGATAGATGCCGAGGCCTACCACTTCTGCAACCGGCTGCTGGGCAACGCTCCCGGCTCGACGGTCGTAGAGACCAGCATCGGCGGCGCCGCCTTCGAAGTGACGGCCGATACCTGCCTGTGCGTGACCGGCGCCGAAGCGCCACTGGCACTCAACGACGAACCGGTGCCGATGTGGCAGGTGTTGCGGGTGGTCGCCGGCGACGTGATTACGCTGGGACATGCCCGCCGGGGCTGTCGACTCTACCTGGGTATCGCCGGTGGTTTCACGATTGCGCCCAGTTTCGGCAGCACCGCCACCGTCCCGCGCGAACAGATAGGCGGTCTGGACGGACGGCCGCTGCAGGCCGGTGACGCGCTGCCCGCGCCGGCGCACCAGCAGCGCCCGGTGTTGCGGCTGCCGCGGGCCCGGCAGCCGCGCTACAGTCACTGCGCGACCGTGCGAGTTATCCCCTGCTACCAGTACCGACTGTTCAGCCGCCCGGACAAGCGACGTTTTTTCAGCGCGCCCTGGACGGTCAGCGATCTGTGCGACCGGATGGGCTACCGGCTGGAAGGTGACGCGATCGCCAGCCCGGCCGAGGCGTTCCTGTCCGAGGGCATCGCCCACGGCGCGATCCAGGTGCCCGGCGACGGGCAGCCCATCGTCCTGCTCAACGACCGGCAGACCATCGGCGGCTATCCGAAGATTGGCACCGCCCTGTCGCTGGACCTTGCCCGGCTGGGCCAACTCACGCCCGGTGCGCGCGTCCACTTCACACCCGTGACGCGCCACACCGCACGCCGCGCACTGCTGCTGGCGCAGCGCTTCCACCTGAACCAACCCCTGGAGACAGTTC
>CAYGOX010000076.1:0-396 GCA_964351485.1 uncultured Halioglobus sp. | reverse complement strand
CCATCGAGACGCTCATGGTGGAGCGCAACCCGCGCAACATGCAGATCGCGCGGGCCGCACTCGAGCCCGGCTACTTCCTGCGCGCCGCGAGTGCCCTGCGCGGCGCCACGGGCAATGTCATTATCGGGACGGGATTCCCGGTCACCGGGACATTCGAAACCGACGGGCCGGTCGGTGCCATCGCGCTCTACCAGACCCTGCTCACGCTGGGCGCCCGGCCGCTGATCGCCTGCGGCCCGCTGCTGGCACGCGCCCTGGAATCGCAGTATGCCGTCCTGGAATTGCGGGCCGAGGGCCTGGACGAGGTGCACGAAGAGGCCAGGCGGCAGCTCCGTCGGCTGGACCCGGTGTCGGTGATTGCGATCGAGCGACCCGGCCTGGCCGCCGACGGCCGGT
>CAYGOX010000075.1:5368-13103 GCA_964351485.1 uncultured Halioglobus sp. | reverse complement strand
GCTGCCTTGACACTCCCGCAACTGAGGACCATAGTGTCGAGAAGTGGTGCAAAGTGGGATTTTTTGGCTTTTTGTGGGAAAAAAGCCAGGCTCGTGGGGAAAACGACGTGTTTCGTGGATTGCAGAAAATCAACATGGACGCCAAGGGGCGACTGGCTATGCCAGCGCGCCAGCGCGAGCCGTTGTTGGAATGCTGCGAAGGGAAAATCGTCGTTACCATCGATACCAAGACCTCGTGCCTGGTGATCTATCCACTACCCGAATGGGAACGGGTAGAACAGGAAATCCAGAGCTTGCCCTCAATGAATCCGGCGGTAAAGCGTTTTCAACGCCTGGTGCTGGGATACGCCACTGACCTGGAGCTCGACGGCAACGGCCGCATTCTGCTGCCCGAGCCGCTTCGCGAGTACGCGCAACTGGAGAAGAAGCTTGTCTTACTGGGGCAGGTAAACAAGCTCGAACTCTGGTCCGAGGCGCTGTTCGACGCCGAGCGTGAACAGGCGCTGGAGGACTCGCGCGGCGACGACGCGGAGGTTCCGGAAGAATTGATGGCGTTGAACCTCTAGGTGGGGTCAACACATCAGACGGTGTTGCTGGCAGAAGCCGTCGACGCTTTGGTAACCGCTGAAGATGGATTCTACGTAGATGGAACCTTCGGACGCGGGGGGCATAGTAGGTTGATACTCGATCGCTTGGCGGCCAGGGGACGCGTGCTGGGCATCGACAAGGATCCGGCGGCCGCTGAGGTTGCCAGGGAGTTTGCAATGAGTGAAAGCCGCTTTGAATTCTTTCATGGCTCTTTTGCTCTGCTTCCCCATCAACTGCGTGGGATGGGGATCGACGCAGTTGATGGCATTTTATTGGACCTGGGCGTTTCCAGCCCACAGCTAGACCAGGCGGCACGGGGTTTCAGCTTCAGCCAGGACGGCCCCCTCGATATGCGTATGGACACGACGCGTGGGGAAACTGCCGCCGACTGGCTGGCGCGTGCCGATGCGGATGATATCGCCAGGGTGCTGCGCGATTACGGTGAGGAGCGCTTCGCCCGACGGATCGCCGCGGCCATCGTAGAGGCGCGCGCAGACGCGCCCATTACGACGACCGGCCGGCTGGCGAAGGTGATCAGCGACGCCAACCCTAAATGGGAGAAGCACAAGCACCCGGCGACGCGATCGTTTCAGGCGATCAGGATCAAGGTCAATTCGGAGCTCGACGACCTGCAGGAATTATTGGGGCTGGCGCTTGATGTACTGCGTGTCGGCGGGCGATTGGTGGTGATCAGCTTCCACTCGCTCGAGGATCGCATCGTCAAGCGCTATATGCGTGACATGGCCAGGGGACAGGCCTTTCCACGCGGTTTGCCAGTACCGGAAAGCGCGATGAACAAGCGTATGAAACTGGTGGGTAAGGCCGTCAAGGCCAGTGCAGAAGAGGTTGCACGCAACGTGCGAGCGCGCAGTGCGGTTATGCGCGTCGCAGAAAAAATAGCCTGACGGCAAAGTGGTGTCCGAGCGTGGCAAGTAAAGCAACACATAACAACACTGCCCGCGCCACCCGGCCGTGGTGGATGGCAAACCTGGCGTTGGCGGCAGCAGTGCTCGCCGGCGCCTTTGCCAATATCCACTCGACCCATAACTGCCGCGAGTTGTACGCGACGCTCCAGGGGCTGGAGTCGACGCAGTGGCATCTGCAGGAAGACTACGGACGTCTGCTGCTGGAACAGAGCACCTGGGCGTCACATCACCGGGTGGAAAGCGTTGCGCGCGAATCGCTGCACATGCGCGCACCGGACCTTGCGCGGTTCAAGGTGGTGGGTCAATGACGCGCCGCTCGAAACGCCGTTCGCAACAAGGTGCCGCGACGGACGGGGTAGGCAATTGGCGGTTCTACCTCGTTGCCGCGGCCCTGGCTGCCCTGCTGCTGGTGTTAACCGGGCGCGTGGTTTCACTGCAGGTGCTCGACAGTCCGCAGGGACCGGCATTCCTGCAGGACCAGGGTGACAAGCGCGCGGTGCGCACGGCCGAGCTGCCGGCGTATCGCGGCGTGATCACCGACCGGCGCGGACAGCCGCTCGCGGTCAGTACGCCGGTGGTCTCGCTGTGGGCCAACCCTGCCGAGCTGATTGAAGCCGGCGAGCTTGCTGCGCTCGCCCGTGCGCTCGATACCGACCCGGCGGAGCTGGAGCGCCGGGTCGAGGTCTACCGCAACAAGCAGTTCATGTATCTCAAGCGCCACCTTGAGCCCCCCGTCGCCCGCGCGGTGCTCGACCAGGGTTTCAAGGGCGTCTTCGGTGAGCGCGAGTACCGCCGGTTCTACCCGGCCGGTGAGGTCGCCGCGCAGGTCATCGGTTTTACCCATGTCGAAGGCCACGGCATCGAGGGTATCGAGTTTGCTTTCGAATCCTGGCTGCAGGGGCTGGCGGGCAAAAAGCGTTATCTGAAAGATCTGCACGGCGGCATGGTGCGCGATATCGGCCTGATCGAGGCCGCGCGGCCGGGCAGGGATCTGGCGCTGAGTATCGATCTGCGTCTGCAGACATTGCAGCACCGCGAACTGCAGCGCGCGGTGACCCGGCTCGGCGCGAAAGCCGGCTCCATCGTGACGCTCGACAGTCGCACCGGGGAAGTGCTGGCGATGACCAACTACCCCGTGTACAACCCGAACCGACGCGAAACCATCAACGCCGACGGGCTGCGCAATCGCGCCATGACCGACACTTACGAGCCCGGTTCAACGGTCAAGGCGCTGACACTGGTGGCAGCGCTCGAAAGCGGCCGCTACACGCCTGCTTCGGTGATCGACACCTCGCCCGGTACGATTCGCGTAGGCTCCAAGGTATACCTCGATCCGAGCGATTACGGCGAGATCACGCTGACCGGCGTCCTGCAGAAATCCAGCCAGGTCGGGATCACGCAAATTGCGCTGGACCTCGGGCACGAACCGATCTGGGACGTGTTCCGTCGTTTCGGTTTGGGCGAGCCGCCCGGTACCGGATTCCCCGGAGAGAGTGCCGGCAAGCTTCCGCATCGCGAGCGCTGGCACCTTACAGAACAGATGGCGCTGGCCTTCGGCTACGGTATCACCGCCTCGGCACTGCAGATCGCCAGTGCCTACAGCGTGTTTGCCAACGGTGGCGTGCGGTTGCCCGTGTCGTTGCTGGCACTGGAGGGCGAAGTTCCCGCCGGTGAGCAGGTGATCAGCGAGCGCATTGCGGCCCAGATGCTGGATATGCTGCACGCGGTGACCGAAGACGGTGGTACTGCGGGCAAGGCGCGTCTGCCCGGGCACAGTGTCGGCGGCAAGACCGGCACCGTGCACAAGGTCGGTGGCGGCAAGTATATCGACGACAAGTACGTTGCACTGTTTGCCGGCGTGGCGCCCATTGAGCGCCCGCGCATTGTGACTGTCGTGGTGATCGACGAGCCCCGTGGCGATGCCTACGGGGGTGGTTCGGCCGCAGCGCCGGTGTTTGCCTCGGTAGCCGAGGGCGCCCTGCGCATCCTCAATGTCACACCCACCCGGCTGGGTGAGATCGCACAGTCCGCGGTCGCCCAGGGCGACGGGAGCGTGCTGTGATGGTGGCGCAACAGACTGCCCACGCGGTTACCATGCCGCTGGCTGAGCTGCTGCAGGACGACGCGGCAGCCTATCGCGATATCCTGGTCAGCGATATGGCCCTGGACAGCCGGCAAGTGGGCCCTGGCACATTGTTTCTCGCGCTGCCGGGCGCCACCCACGACGGGCGCCAGTTCATTGAGCAGGCGGTGGCCAGCGGCTGCGTGGCGGTCCTGGCCGAGCCGCCGGTCGCGGGCTTCGTCGACGCGATTCCCGTTCCCCTGGTGGAAGTGCCGGACCTGCGGCAGGAGGTCGGTCCGCTCGCGTCCCGTTTTTACGGCGAGCCCTCGCGCGCGATGCACGTGGTGGGCACCACCGGGACCAACGGCAAGACAACGACCAGCCGCCTGGTTGCGCAGCTGGTGCGCGCCGGCGGCAAAAGCTGTGGTGTGATCGGCACGCTCGGCGCGACCCTGGGTGACGAGGTTGGCGAGGCGGCCAATACCACGCCCGATCCCGTGGCGTTGCAGCGCCAGCTCGCGCAGTGGCGGGCCGCGCAGGTGCCGGCCGTGAGCATGGAGGTCTCGTCTCATGCGCTGGTGCAGGGGCGCGTCAACGGCGTGGCCTTTGCCACCGCGATTTTCACCAACCTGTCGCACGACCACCTGGATTACCACGGCAGCATGGCTGCCTATGGCCGTGCCAAGCTGCGCCTGTTTGCAACTGAAGGCCTGCAACACGCGATCATCAACCGCGACGACGAATTTGCGCCGCTGGTCGAGGCCGCCGTGCCGCCCGGCGTCGAGCGCATTACCTATTCAGCCACCGGCGGTGACGCCGATGTGCGCGTCGTGCAGACCGTTTTTTCGGCGGCCGGTGTGGCCGGTACGCTGGAAACGCCCTGGGGCAGTGCCGCGTTTTCGTCGCCGCTGGTGGGAGACTTCAATCTTGCGAACGTCGCGGCCGCGGTGACTGCTGCCGTCGTGGCGGGGGCGGATTTTGGCGCGACCATCGAGGCAGTCGCCACCCTGGCGCCGGTTGCCGGGCGCATGGAGAGCGTGTCCAACGCGCTGGGCATCCAGGTCGTTGTCGACTACGCGCACACACCGGATGCGCTGACCCAGGTGTTGGGCGCGCTGCGTCCGCACGTCGAGGGCGCGTTGGTGACAGTCTTCGGCTGTGGTGGCGATCGCGATCGCCAGAAGCGCCAGATCATGGGCCGCGTTGCGTGCTCGCTGTCCGATCGCGTGATCGTGACCAGTGACAATCCGCGCTCGGAAGATCCCGACCAGATCATCGCCGATGTCCTGGCCGGCTGCAGCGGCAACTACGCTGCACAGTCAGACCGCGCGCAGGCGATTGCTGAAGCCATAGCCGAAGCCCGGCCGGGGGATTGCATTGTCCTGGCGGGCAAGGGGCACGAGGCGTACCAGCAGGTCGGCCACGAACGCCGGCATTTCAGCGATGTAGCCGAGGCCACCTCGGCGCTGCGCGCGAGGGAAGCGTCATGATGCGGCCGATGACGCTCAGTGAGCTTTGCGAACCGCTGTCGGCAGCGCTCGACGGCAGCGATGTCACTGTCTCCAGTGTCAGTACAGACAGCCGCACGGTGCAGCCCGGCGCCCTGTTCGTCGCGCTTACCGGTGAGCGTTTTGACGGTCATGAATTTGTCTCGCAGGTGGCGCAGCAGGGCGCGGTCGCGCTGGTGACCAGCCGCCCGGTGCAGACAGACCTGCCCCAGCTGCGCGTCGCCGATACCCGCGATGCGCTTGGCCACCTGGGCGCGTTCAATCGTTCGCTGTTTGACGGCACGGTCGTCGCCGTCACCGGGAGCAGCGGCAAGACCAGCGTCAAGAATATGCTTCAGGCGGTGTTCTCCCAGGCCGGGGAAACACTGGCCACACAGGGCAATTTCAACAACGAGATCGGGGTGCCCCTGACCTTGCTGCGGCTGGAGCAGCAGCATCGCTATGCCGTGATCGAGATGGGTGCCACGCGCGTCGGCGATATCGCCTATCTGTGCCGGATGGCCCGGCCGCGTATTGCCCTGTTGCTTAATGCGATGGCGGCGCATCTTGAGGGGTTTGGCAATCTCGAGGGCGTAGCCCAGGGCAAGGGTGAGATATTTGACGGGCTGGGTGAGGGCGATGTCGCCGTGATCAATGCGGACCAGCCCTGGGCGCGGCAGTGGCGCAAGCGCGCCGGTCGGGCGACTGTCCTGGACGTGGGTCTGGACAAGGCCGCGGCCATCACCGCGCGGGACGTGCAGCTGCACGGCTTCGAGGGCGCGAGTTTCACAGCGTCGACGCCGGCCGGCGACATCTCAGTGCGACTTTCCCTGCCGGGTCGACATAACGTGGGCAACGCATTGTTTGCTGTCGCGGCCGGGCTGGCCTGTGAGCTGCCGCTGACGACGATCCGCAACGGGCTGGAATCGCTCGACCCGGTCGAGGGCCGTCTGCGCGCGCTGCCCGGTATCGGTGGGTCCACGATCGTCGACGATTGTTATAACGCCAATCCCGGATCGGTAGCGGCGGCCATCGAGATGCTCGCCAGCTGCGACGGCCGGCGCACACTCGTGCTCGGTGCGATGCTGGAGTTGGGGGAGCGCAGTGCGCAGTATCACCGCGAGGTGGGCGAACGCGCTGCCGAGCACGGCATCGATCGACTGGTCGGTGTCGGGGAGGCCCTGCGTGACGCGGTTGCCGCGTTCGGCGCTGCGGGGGCGTGGTATGCGACCCGCGAGGAAGCTATCGAAGCGCTCATCGGTACGCTGCAATCGGACGAGACCGTGCTCGTCAAGGGCTCGCGCAGCGTGGGCATGGAATTGGTGCGCGATGCGCTGCTCGACAATCTTTCTGCAGGAGCGATGCAATCATGTTGATGTTTCTCGCCCAGTATCTCTCCCAGTTTGAAAGCGGTTTCCACGTTTTCCAGTACCTGACGCTGCGCGGCATCCTGGCCGCCGGTACTGCACTGGCGATTTCCCTGCTGGTCGGTCCCTTCATGATCCGCCGGCTGAGTTTCCACCAGGTGGGACAGTCGGTGCGCGATGACGGCCCCGAGACGCACCTGGTCAAAGCGGGCACGCCGACGATGGGCGGAGCGCTGTTGCTGGTGGCGATCGGCGCCGCCACCCTGTTGTGGGGCGACCTCACCAATCCCTATCTCTGGATTGCGCTGCTGGTCACCGCTGCGTTTGGCGCCGTTGGCTGGGTCGACGATTACCGCAAGGTGGTCGAGCGCGATTCGCGCGGACTGCCGGCGCGCTGGAAGTACTTCTGGCAATCGGTGGCGGGCCTGGCAGCGGCCTGCTATCTCTACTTCGCTTTCGATACGCCGGTGACAACGTCGCTGTACGTGCCGTTCTTCAAGGACTTTGCCTGGAGCATGGGGCCGCTGTTTATCGTGCTCACCTATTTCGTCATCGTCGGCGCGAGCAACGCGGTTAACCTGACCGATGGCCTCGATGGTCTGGCGATCCTGCCCACCGTGATGGTGGGCACCGCGCTGGGCATCATCGCCTACCTGACCGGTCGTGTGGATTTCGCCCAGTACCTGCATATTCCCTATGTTGCCGGCAGCGGCGAGCTGGCGGTTTTCTGTGGCGCGCTGGCCGGCTCCGGGCTCGGGTTTCTCTGGTTCAACACCTACCCGGCGCAGGTTTTCATGGGCGATGTCGGCGCGCTGGCGCTGGGTGCGGCGCTGGGTACCGTGGCCGTGATCACGCGCCACGAGATCGTCTTCTTCATTATGGGTGGCATCTTCGTACTCGAGACCGTATCGGTGATTCTGCAGGTCGCATCCTACAAGCTGACCGGCCGCCGTATTTTCCGGATGGCGCCGATTCATCACCATTTCGAGCTGAAAGGCTGGCCGGAACCACGCGTGATCGTGCGGTTCTGGATCATCACCGTCATGCTGGTCCTGTTCGGACTGGCGACGCTGAAACTGCGCTAGGTAAAAATGAACGTGGCCGCGCAATTGATCGCAAGCAGTGAATCCCGGGTCGTGGTTGGCCTGGGCGCGACCGGCGTGTCCTGCGCACGGTTCCTGCACGCGCGCGGACTTCCGTTCGTCGTGATCGACACGCGCGAACAACCGCCGGGCCTGGAGGCGTTTCGCCGCGAGATGCCCGACGTCACGGTCTACACGGGCCAGTATCCAGAGGACATTGTGA
>CAYGOX010000075.1:0-5358 GCA_964351485.1 uncultured Halioglobus sp. | reverse complement strand
CGGCGCCACCGAGTTGATCGTCAGCCCGGGCGTCGCGATGGACGACCCGGTCGTGGCACAGGCGCTGGCCGCCGAGGTGGCAGTGTGCGGCGACATCGACCTGTTCATGCGCGAGGTGACCGTGCCCGTGGTCGGTATCACCGGCTCCAATGCCAAGTCGACCGTCACCGAGCTGGTGGGCGCGATGGCGCGCGATGCCGGGCGCGATGTCGGCGTGGGCGGTAACCTGGGCACGCCGGCACTGGAGCTGTTGGAGCGCGACTGTGAGCTGTACATCCTCGAACTGTCGAGCTTTCAGCTGGAGCGTGCCGGGACGCTGGGGTTGCAGGTGGCCACCGTGCTCAATGTCAGTGCCGATCACCTGGACCGGCACCACTCGATGCCCGCTTACCACCGGGCCAAGCACCGTAGTTTCTTCGGTTGTCACGCCGCCGTGTTCAATCGCGATGACGCGTTGACCTTTCCGCTGGTGCCGCCGGAAGTACAGCAGGTGAGCTGGCGTCTGGGCGAACCCGACCTGGACGGCTTCGGCCTGCGCACGATCGACGGGCAGGAAATGCTCTGCCTGGGCTTCGAGCCGCTGCTCGCCGCCAGTGAGTTGACCCTGGCGGGGCGTCACAACCTGGGCAATGCCCTCGCGGCGCTGGCGCTGGGGCATTGTATCGGCCTGCCGCTGGACGCCATGGCCAATACGCTGCGCACCTTCCGCGGCCTGCCGCACCGCTGCGAACCTGTGGTGGAGATTAACCAGGTCCGGTATATCGACGATTCCAAGGGAACCAATATCGGCGCTACCTGCGCGGCTCTGGCGGGACTGGGTGGGGATTCCAACGTGGTCCTGATCGCGGGAGGGCAGGGCAAGGGCGCCGACTTTACCGAACTGCGTGGCCCTGTCGCGGCGCACTGCCGCGCAGTCGTTCTGATCGGTGAGGACGCCCCGCTGATTCGCGAGGCGCTGCAGGGTACGGTGGCGCTCGAAGGCGCTTCGTCGATGGCCGACGCGGTCGCGCGCGCCGCCGCGCTGGCTCAACCCGGCGATGTGGTCCTGCTGTCCCCGGCCTGTGCCAGCTTCGACATGTTCAGCGGGTACGTGGCGCGTGGCCAGGCATTTTGCGAGGCGAGTCTCGCACTGCAGGAGGCGTCGCAATGAGCCCCTCACGTACTGCAGGCGGGGTGTCGCTGGTGCCCGATACGTTCCTGGGCCTCACCGCCATGGCCCTGGTGTTGATCGGCCTGGTGGCGATCAGCTCCGCGTCTATCGAGTATGCCGACCGGCACTACGCCAACGCCTGGTTCCACACCCAGCGTCACCTGCTGTATCTGGTCGTGGCGCTGTGTGTCGGCGCGGTGGTGTACATGCTGAAACCTGCGTTCTGGCAGTCGACCGGCTGGATCTGGCTGTTTGTTGCGCTCGCACTGCTCATCCTGGTGCTGGTCCCCGGCATTGGTAAAGAAGTCAACGGCAGCCAGCGCTGGCTGCCGCTCGGGCCGTTTACGCTGCAGCCCTCGGAGATCGCGAAGTTCGCCGTTGTGGTCTACCTCGCCGGCTATATGGTCAGGCGCGAGCACGAAGTGCGCTATCAGTGGCAGGGTTTCCTCAAGCCCATGGCCGTGCTGTTCGCGCTGACACTGCTGCTCATGGTCGAGCCGGATTTCGGTGCGACCGTGATCGTGGTCGCGACCTCGTTCGGCATGCTGTTCCTGGCCGGCGTCAAGCTGGGCCACTTTCTGCTGGTGGTGCTGGGCGCCGTCGGGGCACTTGCTGTGCTGCTGGTGAGCGCGCCTTACCGACTCGAGCGTCTCCTGACTTTCCAGAATCCGTGGGAGGACCCCTTTGGCAGCGGCTTCCAGTTGACCCAGTCGCTGATTGCGTTCGGTCGCGGCGAATGGATTGGTGTCGGCCTGGGCAACAGCATCCAGAAACTGTTCTACCTGCCCGAGGCGCACACGGACTTCGTTTTTTCCATCTGGGCAGAGGAAACCGGATTTCTCGGTGCGCTGGTGGTGATCGGCCTGTACGGCGCGCTGGTCGGTCGTATTCTCTGGACTGGTCGCAACGCGCTGGCCGGCGGCAGCCCCTTCGGTGCCTATGTGTGCTACGGCGTCGCCCTGGTGTTTGCGGGGCAGGCGTTCGTCAACATGGGTGTCACTTCCGGGCTGTTGCCGACCAAGGGTTTGACCCTGCCGTTTGTCAGCTACGGCGGCACCAGCCTGATCGTGTGTTGCGCCATGCTGGCACTGGTGCTGCGTATAGAGCGAGAGTCGCGCATGCCGGTCTCGCGCAAGAGGGCGCGCAAATGATGGCGCCGCTGGTTCTCATGATGGCCGGTGGCACCGGGGGGCACGTCTACCCGGCCCTGGCAGTTGCCACGGAACTGCTCGAGCGCGGGTACCGCGTCGAGTGGGTGGGGACAAGCCGCGGGCTGGAAGCGCGCGTGGTGCCGGGTGCGGGGATCGAACTGCACCACCTTGCGGTACGGGGCGTGCGCGGCAAGGGCCTGCTGGACAAGGTCGGGGCGCTGGTGTCGCTGGCGCTGGCCTCGTTGCAGGCGTTCTGGCTGGTCCTGCGCAGGGCGCCGAAACTGGTGGTGGGCATGGGCGGCTACGTGGCCGGACCCGCGGGTGTGGCGGCGTGGTTGCTGCGCAAACCCTTGTTGATCCACGAACAGAATGCGGTGGCGGGCACGACCAACCGGATGCTTGCTCCCTTTGCGACCCGGATTGCCGCCGGTTTCGACGGCGCGTTCGCGCCGGGTGTCGCCGTCACCGTGCTGGGCAATCCTGTGCGGCGCGCACTGGTCGAGGCCGGCCGCAACGCGCAGTACGACTACGACGGCCAGCGTCCGCTTCGTCTGCTGGTGGTGGGCGGGAGTCTCGGCGCGCAGGCCATCAATACGCAGATTCCGCTGCTGTGGCAGCAGTTAGAAGCGGGCACGATTGAACTGTGGCACCAGACGGGTGAGGCGCACCATGCCACCGTCGTCGCGCAGTATGGCGAGACGATTCCTGACGGCGTGCGTGTGGTGCCGTTTATCGAGGACATGCAGGCGGCCTATGCCTGGGCCGACCTGGTGGTGTGCCGGGCCGGTGCACTGACTGTCGCCGAGCTGGCGATCATGGGTCGTCCCGCCGTACTGGTGCCGCTGCCCCACGCAATCGACGATCACCAGAGCGCCAACGCGCGCGCCCTGACGAGCGTCGGCGCGGCCGTGCTGATGCCGCAGTCGCAGTTCGATGCGAATGCGCTGGCCGCGCAGATCGCAGCCTGGAAAAACGATCCGGCGGCGTTGCGCGCCATGGCACAGGCCAGCCGCGACAGCGCGATCCCCGATGCGGCCACGCGCGTGAGTGACCTCTGCGAGGAGTTGCTCAATGACTGAGTCGCGCAACCTTTACAGCGTCCCGGAAATGCGCCGTATCCGCCGCATCCACATGATCGGTGTCGGCGGTACCGGCATGAGCGGCATTGCCGAAGTGCTGGTCAACCTCGGTTACGCGGTGGGCGGCTCCGACCTGCGTGCCAGCGCTGTTACGCGGCGCCTGCAGGGCAAGGGCGTCGAGGTGTTTATCGGTCACAGCCGCGACAACGTCGCGGGCGCGGACGTGGTGGTCACTTCCAGCGCCGTGGATGAGGCCAACCCCGAAGTCATCGCGGCGCGCGAGGCGAGAATTCCGATTGTGCCGCGTGCAGAGATGCTCGCCGAGCTGATGCGCTATCGCCACGGTATCGCCGTGGCGGGCACTCACGGCAAGACCACCACGACCAGCCTCATCGCAGCGCTGTTCGCCGCCGCCGGTCTCGACCCGACTTTCGTCATCGGCGGGCTGGTCAATGCCACCGGCAGTAACGCCCAGCTCGGCGCCGGTCGTTTCCTGATCGCCGAGGCCGACGAGAGCGACGCGTCGTTCCTGCACCTGCAGCCGATGGTGACCGTGGTCACCAATATCGAGGCCGATCATATGGAGACCTACGGCGGCGACTTCAGCGTCCTTCGCCGTACATTCCTCGAGTTCCTGCACAACCTGCCGTTCTACGGTGTCGCTGTGGTCTGCATCGACGACCCGGTGGTGCGCGGCCTGTTGCCGGAAATCTCGCGGCAGGTCATCACCTACGGATTTGCGCAGGACGCCGACTACCGAATTGTTGATCTCGCGCCCTCGGGCCTGGTCACCCGGTTCACCGTTGAGCGTCCCGCCGATCTGCCCGCAATCACCGTGGATCTGAATATGCCCGGTCGGCACAACGTGCTCAACGCGACCGCCGCGATCGCGGTGGCCAGTGACGAGGGCGTGGAAGACGCGGCGATCGTCCGCGGGCTGGCAGATTTCAGTGGCGTCGGGCGCCGCTTCACGCAGATGGGTGACCAGGTGTTCCCGGGTGGCGTGGCGACCCTGGTGGATGATTACGGACACCACCCGACAGAAATCGGCGCGACGCTGGATTCCGCGCGACAGGCCTGGCCCGGGCGCCGGATCGTGATGGTGTACCAGCCGCACCGCTACACGCGCACACGGGACCTGTATGAAGATTTCGTGGCGGTACTGTCCGGCTGCGATGTCCTGGTGTTGCTGGAAGTTTACCCGGCCGGGGAAGCGGCGATCGCCGGGGCCGACAGCCGTAGTCTGGCGCGCAGTATCCGCCAGCGCGGGCAGCTTGACCCGGTGTTTGCCGAGACGATCGATGAAGTGCCGGCGCTGCTGTGCACACTGGTCGAGGACGGCGACGTGGTGATCACGCAGGGCGCGGGCAACATCGCTCAGCTGGCGCAGGATCTCTGCGCCGGCGACTACGCAAAGGGGGTGTCGGCATGAGCGCCTCCAACGCGAAAGTGTCACGCATTGCCGTGCTGAGCGGGGGTGATTCCGCAGAGCGTGAAATTTCGCTGCAGAGCGGCGCGGCGGTTGCTGCCGCGGCGCGCGCCGCCGGACTGGCTGTTGTCGAGGTCGACACAAAGAACAAGGGCTGGACGGCGCAGCTGGACGCAGTCGACCTGGCCTTTATCGCGCTGCACGGACCCGGTGGTGAGGACGGCGCCCTGCAGGGTGCGCTGCAAACTCTGGGTATTCCCTACAGCGGTGCCGGCGTGCTGGGTTCGGCGCTGGCGATGGACAAGCAGCGCAGCAAGGAGCTGTGGCAGGGGATCGGTGTTTCCACCCCGGGCTTCACCATGCTCAAGGCGGGAACCGACTGGCAGTCGGTGATCGACCGGTTCGGCACTGTCTTTGTCAAACCTGCGCGGGAGGGATCGAGTATCGGCATGAGCCGGGTCGACACCGCGCAGGGACTGGCCGAGGCCTTTGCGCTGGCCAGCGTCCACGGTGACGACGTGCTGGCTGAACAGTGGGTGCAGGGGCCGG
>CAYGOX010000074.1:7815-13159 GCA_964351485.1 uncultured Halioglobus sp. | reverse complement strand
TAGAGGGCATCAGAAGGCGTGAGGATGGTCCCAGGGTGGTCACAAAAGCTAGTTCGGAATCCCGCTGTCATACATTTAGCAACCCACACCGGGAATCTGTCACTCGAGTAGCGCCCTCCCCAATTTTTCACAATAACTCTCGCCGAATACTTCCAATCAGTCTTTCAAGAAATGGATGCGACATTGGCACAGCTGACAATGACCGACCCAGCAACTATCCAAGTTGATTTGTCATCGAAAATTTCGTGACAATAGAGGATATATCTCGCATTAACAGGTGGTATATTTCGTATTAATAATTGGTATATCTCGTAATAATGATTTATATTTCTCCTATTTAGTCTCATTCGTCCCTTACTCAGGAGCACCCGTGTACTCTAGAAAGCTGCGACCGCTTATAGAAGAACTGCTCGCCGAATTTAGGGTGCTCTATCTTACTGGGCCCCGACAAGCGGGTAAAACCACATTGGCTCGATCGGTTGCCGAGCAATTGAAGATGGGTTACATCACGCTAGATGATCAGGCTACATTGGCATCGGTTGAAAGTGACCCCCACGGTTTTATACGTTCGCTGGGGTCGAAGCGTGTGGTGCTTGACGAATTTCAATATGCTCCGAGCCTGATTCCGGCGATTAAGGAGGCTTCTGATAACCTGGCACCGAGTGAAAAAGGCAAGTTTCTTTTAACCGGCTCAGCTGACATCTTCCGCTCAGCACGTACTCAGGAGGCGTTGCCGGGGCACATGGCCCGGCTGGAACTCTTTCCTTTGTCACTCAGCGAGATAAGCAACCAACCCCTGAATATCATTGACTACCTGTTAAAGGGGAACTTCCAATCAACCACTTTCCCATTTACCAGCCGTGAAGAACTGGCGGGGTTCGTGCTGCGCGGTGGTTATCCTGAGGCACAAAGCAAAAGCCCCAGAGCAAAACAGGCTTGGTTTAATTCCTATATGGAGGGACGATTGTACAAAGATTTCGAAACCCTTTACGCCGCCCGCGGTGACTATCATTCGAAACTACAGGCTATGGCTCCTTATCTTGCAGGGCTAAGCGGCAACTTATTGAAGTACGCCAGTATAGGCAACGACCTCGAACTAAATGACAAAGTAGTCAAAAGCTATATCGAAATTCTCGACCTGATGTTTATCGTACGCCGCGTCCCGGCCTATTTGAAAAACCGTGCAAAACGCCTTGCAGTACGGATGCCAAAAATTCATTACGTCGATACAGGGCTAGCCTGCCACCTGCTGGGTTTTCGCAATGAGAATCAGTTGCTGACTAGCCAATACTACGGCAGCTTACTGGAAAGCCTGGTCTATATGGAGTGCTGTAAGCAAGCATCCTGGGCGCAGGAAGAAGTAGGCATATATCACTTCAGGGATAACAAGCAACATGAAGTCGACATGGTGTTGGAGCGGCCGAACGGCCAAATCATCGGTGTTGAAGTCAAAGCTTCGGCCAGTGTAAAAAGCCAGGATTTCAAAGGGCTATCCGTGCTGGCTGAATTTTCGGGTAGAGCCTTTGAGCAGGGTGTTCTATTTTACACCGGGCAAGATATATTACCTTTTAGACAGAACGATAGAACTTTCTATGCATTGCCAATGAGTCTATTTTGGGGCGATGCAGTGCTAATGGAATCCTAGCTGTCTCTGGCGAAATACCAATTTTCCAATAGTCTCAGATAATTGGCCCTTGCTACCCCTTCTATTTATTCGTCTTACGCCATTTTGTAGCCGACCTAAGCCGCCAGTCGTGTATATGTGAGGAAGCAAAGATCGACAAGGCTCGGAAATTCAAATAGATGAATGGCCGAGAGCGAGGGATTGGCTGCCACGACACCAAAATTCTCGGCGCAAACTATCGGCCAAATTTTAGCGGTCCGGGCGAGAGATTGATCACAGCGGCTTTTGGCCGTTGTCCCCTTTTTTTCTTTCTTTGGTCTACCGCTCACTACAGACAATGCTGATTGCCATTGGTCTTCAATTTCAGGCTGGCTGTCATGCTGGTGGCGGCCCTGGCGCCTGACAAGTGTCGCCAATACGACAGAGTTGCCGCGCAGTCCCTGCCAGACTGGCGCTATGAGATCATTCCTGCAGGAAGCTGCAGATAAAAAGGAAGCAGCCATGAGTATCTACGATGTCGTACCCGTAACGGTCGGTGACTATCGTCGCCGCGCTCGCCGCCGTTTGCCGCGATTCCTGTTCGATTACCTGGATGGAGCTGCCAATAATGAAGTTACTGCGGCCGCCAACGAAAGTGATTTCGAACGCTATCATCTGAAGCAGCGCGTACTGCGCAACGTGGATGGCGCGAGCACCGCCAGCACACTGGCAGGACAGGCCGTGAACATACCCCTGGCGCTGGCGCCGGTGGGAATGGCCGGAATGTACGCCCGCCGAGGCGAGGTGCAGGGCGCCCGTGCCGCACAGCGCGCCGGTGTCCCCTTCTCGCTCTCTACACTGGGCATATGCACGGTGGAGGAAGTGGCCGCAACCGGCCGGGCACCCTGGTTCCAGCTGTACATGCTCCGCGACCGCGCGATCGTCGAGAAGCTGCTGGCACGCGCCGCAGCAGCAGGCTGCGACACCCTGCTGTTCACTGTCGATCTGCCGGTGGCAGGTATGCGCCTGCGCGACTATCGTAACGGTATGATCGGTGGCGGTATTCCGGGCAAGCTCTCTTACCTTGCACAACTGGCGACCAGCCCCGGCTGGGCGTTAGACGTGGGCGTGCGCGGCAAGCCGCACAGTATCGGCAACCTGCGAGAGGTGGTGCCTGACCCCAATGACCTGGACGCCTACAAGGCTTTTATTGAGGCCCAGTTCGACCCGACCGTCACCTGGGAGGATATTGCGTGGCTGCGGAAGATATGGAAGGGCAAACTATACATCAAGGGCGTGTTGGAGGTTGATGATGCCCGTGCCGCGGTGGATAACGGCGCGGACGGCCTGGTCGTGTCCAACCACGGCGGTCGCCAGCTCGATGGCGTGGCGTCCAGTATCACCAAACTGGGCGCGATCAGCGCTGCCCTGGGGGAGCAGGCAGAGATACTGCTGGACGGCGGTATTCGCAGCGGCATCGACCTGGCCAAGGCCCTGGCACTGGGCGCTAACGGTGTGCTAATAGGGCGACCCTGGGTATACGCCGTCTCCGCGGGAGGCGAGGATGCGGTGGCCGACCTGCTCGACTTGTTCCAGCGCGAGTTGCTGGTGGCCATGGCGCTGTTAGGCATCCGCAGCATCGATGAATTCAGCCCCGAACTGATACAGGAGTTTGCGCAATGACAATCGACAAGCCAATCATCGTCCTTTCAAGACAGCTGCCACCCATGTTCACCGAGGCGCTGACAAGCTTTGCGGAGGTGCGCACCGGGGGACCCGATCCTGCCGCAGAAACCCTGGAAGGTGCCGCGATCTACCTGGCAGCCGGCGTCGATGCCGTGCCAGGGGCACTGATCCAGCGTTTCCCGGACAGCCTGCGGCTGATCGCCAATATCGCCACGGGCACAGACAATATCGATCTCGCCACCGCCACCGCCCGGGGCATCGCGGTGAGCAATACACCGGTGGTAACGGAAGACACCGCCGATCTCGCCTTTGCCCTGCTGTTGGCGACCTGCCGGCGGCTCAGCTACTGCGAGCGCAGGCTGCGCGCGGGCGACTGGGCGGCGGGTGCGGGTCATATGGGTGTGCGTGTCCACGGCAAGACTCTGGGCATTGTTGGCCTCGGCGACATCGGCCAGGCGGTGGCCCGCAGGGCGCAGGGCTTTGGCATGAACATTCTCTACCATGGACCACGTCGCAAGACCGAGGCGGAGGCGACTCTGGGCGCCGAGTATTGCCAGGCGCTGTCCGATATGCTGGCACGATCAGACATCATCAGCCTCAATTGCCCGCTGACCAACGACAACAGGCACCTGATCAACAGCGAGGCCCTGGCGCAGATGAAGCCCGGCGCAGTGCTGATCAATACCGGGCGTGGTCCACTGGTGGACGAGCAGGCACTGGTAAATGCACTGGCCGGTGGTCAGCTGGGCGGCGCCGGGCTGGACGTCTTTGAATTCGAGCCGCAGGTCCACCAGGACCTGCTAGGTTTCGACAATGTGACCCTGCTGCCGCATATCGGCAGTGCAACGGGCGAGTGCCGGACGGACATGGCCCGCCGTGCACTGACCAATATCCAGCAATTTCTGAACGCGGGCGAACCCGGTGACCGATGCAACTGAAAGTAGCCTGACTGCCATAGAGGAAATCATCAAGTGTCGCCTCCATGACACTCTTTTGCCGCCGATCCGGTTACATTTCCATGCCATCGTCCGGCAGTTAAGGACCACAGAACAGCAACTCATTCCCACGGAATTCCAGGACACATTCGACGAACAGCAGGCCTACTACCGGACCCATCGCAACCCGGACTACAAGGATCGCGTAGCCGACCTGAAAGCGCTGCACCGGATGCTGGTCGAGAATCGGGAGACACTGATTGAGGCGGTCAATAGTGACTACGGCTGCCGATCCCGCTTCGAAACTATTTTTTCCGAACTGCTGATGAACCAGGACGCCATTCTCGACACTATCAAGCAGTTGAAAAAGTGGATGAAGCCGCAGAAGCGTCATCTCGACCAGATGCAGTATCCCCTGGCCAAAGCCAGAGTCATTCCCCAGCCGCTGGGTGTTGTCGGCATCGTGGTGCCCTGGAATTTTCCCATCTCGATGGCCTTCACTCCCCTGATAGGCATTTTCGCCGCGGGCAATACCGCGATGATCAAGATGTCAGAGAACTCGAACGCGCTGGCACAGTTGTTTATGGAACTGGCGCCCAAGTACTTCCCCCGTGGCAAGCTCGCCTTCTTTGCAGACGGCAACGGCCGGGGCCCCGCCTTTACCTCGCTGCCCTTCAATCACCTGTTTTTCACCGGCTCCCCGGCAACAGGCAGGGCGGTGATGGCCAACTGCGCCCAGAACCTGACACCGGTCACGCTGGAACTGGGCGGCAAGTCCCCCGCGGTGGTGGCGCCCGGTTACCCACTGACCAAGGCGGTCGAACGAATCATGTGGGTCAAGATGTTCAACGCCGGGCAGATATGTACCAACGTCGACTACCTGTTCCTGCCTGAGGGACAGGAGGAAGCGTTCATTAATGAGGCCCGACGCATCTGCAACGCCCGCTACCCCGATATCAATAACGGCGACTATACCGCTGTCATCGACCAGCGCTCCTATAATCGCCTACAGGCCACCCTGGAGGATGCCCGGGCCAAAGGTGCCCGCATCGTCAACCTGTTCGAGGAACAGCAGCCCGACGCCGAGCGCCGCATTTTCCCGCCGCATATCGTTCTCGAC
>CAYGOX010000074.1:0-7805 GCA_964351485.1 uncultured Halioglobus sp. | reverse complement strand
CTGGCCAACGTCGCCCAGGACTCCGAGATCGCCCAGCGTGAGGTGTTCGGCCCGCTGCTGCCGGTCAAGACCTACAGCGACCGCCAGGCCGTGATCGACTATATCGACACTCACGCCCGCCCGCTGGCGTTCTACGTGTATACCAACGACAAGTCCCTGACTGATTGGTATATCAACACCACCATGTCCGGCGGCGTCACGGTCAACGACGGTCTAATGCACGCCGCCCAGCACGACCTGCCCTTCGGGGGTGTCGGCAGCAGCGGCATGGGTCACTACCACGGCCATGAGGGTTTCACTACGTTTTCCAAGCTGCGACCGGTGTTCTACCAGGGGCCGCTGCGCAGCGTCGATATGCTGATGCCTCCCTACGCGGGCAAAGCAAGCAAGATCCTCAACTTCATGCTGAAAATGAAAAGCTGATCCCGGCGACAACAAAGGGTTTCCCCTGCGCCAGCCGCGCCGGCAATCGGAATCAAACAGAGGCAAATACAATGTCAGAAGAGAAAATGCGTGAACGCCCACCTTACCGATCCAACGTAATGAAGATGGGCCCGGTAAAGGCGGCCGCCCGCGCCATGCTGCGCGGCCTGGGCCTGGACGATGACGACATCGCCCAACCCTTCGTCGGCGTGGTCTCCAGCCACGGCGAAATGAGTGCCTGTAACATGCGCCTGAACGAGGTCTCGGAACAGGCCCGCTTTGGGATCTACCGCGGTGGTGGCACACCGCGATTGTTCAATACCATCTCCGTATCCGACGCCTTGGTCAACGGCCACACCGGTATGCACTTTTCCCTGATGTCGCGGGAGGTGATCGCCGACAGCATCGAGTTGGTGGTGCGTGCCCACCAGTACGACGGCTTGATGTGTATTGGCGCCTGCGACAAGAATTTCCCGGGAATGATGATGGCGCTCACCCGTCTCAACGTGCCCGGCGCCTTCCTCAACGGGGGCCCTGCCCTGCCCGGCCGCTTCCGCGGCCAGGCGGTGGAAATCAAGACAGTGGGTGAGTACACTGGCAAGTTGATCGCGAAACAGTCCGACGAGGAGGAACTGGAGGCAGTGTCGCGGGCGGCTTGGCCGGCCTCCGGCTGCTGCGCCGGCCAGTTCACTGCCAACACCATGGGCATGATCGCCGAAGTGCTCGGCTTCGCTCCCCTGGGTTCAAGCACCATCCCCTCCGTACACTCCCAGCGCCGTGCCATGGCACGCAAGGCCGGCCGTCAGCTGATGGTTGCGGTGGAAGCCAACTATCCCCTGCCGCGGGATCTGGTGACACGAGAGAGCTTGGAAAACGCCTGCGCGGCAGTCTCTGCCACCGGCGGCTCTACCAACGCCGTGCTGCATATCCCGGCGATCGCCAATGAGGCAGGTATCGACTTCGACGTCGACGACGTGGCCGCGGTATTCGCACGCACGCCGCTTCTGACACACCTGAGTCCCTCGGGGCCCTACCTGTACCCTGATCTCCATGAGGTCGGCGGCGTACCGGTGATCCTCAAGCAATTGCTCGAAGGCGGCTACCTGCACGGCGACTGCCCCACCCTGGACGGCCGCAGCTTGGCGGAGGCGCTGGCAGATGCACCGGAAGCGGACGGCAAGGTGGTGATGCCGGTGACGCAACCGCGCACGATGGAGGGTGGCCTGAAAGTGCTCAAGGGCAACCTGGCGACTGACGGGGCAGTAATCAAGACGGCGGGGCTGGAGCGCACCAGCTTCAGCGGCCCGGCCCGGGTATTCGAATCCGAGGAGGAATGCCTGAAAAGCGTGCTGGCGGACGATATTCGCGAGGGCGAGGCGGTGGTCATCCGCAACGAGGGTCCCGTGGGTGGACCGGGCATGCGCGAGATGGTGACAGTCACCGCGCTGCTGTACGGTATGGGCAAAGGCGAGAGCGTGGCGCTGATTACCGATGGCCGCTTTTCCGGCGCTTCCCGCGGCTTCAGTGTGGGTTATGTTACGCCAGAGGCCGCACTTGGCGGCCTGCTCGCGCTGGTCGAAAACGGCGACACCATCAATATTGACCTGCAAGGCCAGACCCTGACACTGGATGTGGACGACGAGACGCTGACTGCTCGCAGGGCGGCCCATGAGCGCGGGGATCCAAGCGGCAAGGCCTATATGACCCAATCGGGCTACGCCCAGAAGTACGTCGCCAGCGTCGGTCCGGCCACCCGGGGCGCAGTTACGCACGCCGGCAACGTACATTGGCCCAACGAAGCGGAGTCTGGCGACCCGGATTAAAACCTTGTGCAGGCGGTGCAGCGATAACTTGGTAAGGAGACACCCCAACAATGAACATAAAACATCTAACCCGGGCCGCCGCGGCCCTTACGGTCTGTTTT
Organism: uncultured Halioglobus sp.; assembly: GCA_964351485.1. Taxonomy (GTDB): domain Bacteria; phylum Pseudomonadota; class Gammaproteobacteria; order Pseudomonadales; family Halieaceae; genus Marimicrobium. The sequence goes on along the minus strand of CAYGOX010000074.1, from coordinate 5,458 downwards.
CTTTCAGGCCCATTGGCTGCCGCCGAGCCCACATTACCCCCTGCGCCCGACACCGAGTGGCGTCTGCACGGCAACGACGTGGGCGAACAGCGGCACTCTGCGTTGCGCCAGATCAACAGCGACAATATCGGCCAGTTGGGTTTGGCCTGGTCGTTCGACATGTACACCCGCCGTGGCGTCGAGGCCACGCCGCTGATGATCGACGGCACGCTATATGTATCCGGCAGCTGGTCCATGGTCTATGCGCTGGAAGCGACCACCGGCGCGCTGAAATGGTTTTACAACCCGGAAGTAGACCGGTCCTTCCTGGCCAAGGGCTGTTGCGACGCGGTAAACCGCGGTGTCGCCTATGCCGAAGGCAAGGTCTACATAGGCACCTATGACGGCCGTCTGGTGGCTCTGGACGCAGAGGACGGCAGCGTTCTCTGGGACGTGCAGACCACTGATCGCGATCAGTCCTATACCATTACCGGCGCGCCGCGAATCGCGGGAAAATTGGTGGTCATTGGCAATGGCGGTGCCGAGCTGGGCGTGCGGGGCTATGTTACCGCCTATGACCTTGAGACCGGCAAGCAGGCCTGGCGTTTCTACACCGTGCCCGGCAACCCCGCCGAGGGCTTCGAATCACCGGAGTTGAAGAAGGCCGCCGACACCTGGACCGGAGAATGGTGGAAGTGGGGCGGTGGCGGCACCGTCTGGGATGCCATGGTCTATGACCCCGACCTGGATCTGCTGTACATCGGCGTCGGCAACGGCTCACCGTGGAACCAAAAGCTGCGCAGTCCCGAAGGCGGCGACAACCTGTTCCTGACCTCCATCGTCGCGGTCGAGGCCGCTACGGGCAAATATGTGTGGCATTACCAGACGACGCCCGGGGAAACCTGGGACTACACTGCCACCCAGCACATGCTCCTCACGGAACTGGAAATTGACGGCAAGCCGCGCAAGGTCTTCATGCAGGCCCCCAAGAACGGCTTTTTCTCTGTGCTGGACCGGGTGACCTCAGCGCTCCTCTCGGCGGATCCCTACGCCGTTACCACCTGGGCCACTCATGTCGATCTGAAGACTGGCCGCCCGGTGGAAACCCCGGCAGCACGTCTGTTCGATGGGGAGAATGTCAGTTTGCCCAGCCAGGCGGGTGCGCACAACTGGCACCCCATGTCCTACCATCCGGGCACCGGGCTGGTGTATATCCCCTCGATGCATATTCCCATCACCTTCCTCGAACCCACCAACGAGCGCGATCGCAAGCCCGGGCAAGGCTACTGGAACGTGGGCTCTGATCGCATCGCCAACGTACCGCCAAATATTCCGAACCTTGAACAAGTCCTAGATGACACCTACAAGGGCCGGCTGCTGGCCTGGGATCCCGTTAAGGGTAAAGTGCAATGGGCCAGCGAGTCGGGGCGCGTGGGGGGCGGCGGGGTGCTGAGCACCGCAGGTAACCTGGTATTCCAGGGCAGTGGCGAGGCGCAACTGCGCGCTTTCAATGCCACTACCGGCGAGGTGCTATGGTCCCACGACACTCAGACGCTGGCCATGGCGGCGCCCATCACCTACGCCATCGACGGCGAGCAGTATGTGGCCGTCGCCGTGGGTTTTGGCGGAGGCGCCGGTGCTGAAGCCGGGGCTATCATGCACCACCGGCGCATTCCCAACCTGTCCAGAGTGCTGGTGTATAAGCTGCATGGCAAAGCCACCCTGCCGCCGGTACCACAGTGGAATCGCGAACTACCCAAGCCGGAGCCGGTGACGGCGTCCGTTGACGTATTGGAGAAGGGCAAGGTCAGCTACCAGCGCCACTGCAGCTACTGTCACGGCGATGGCATGCGCACCGGCGGATTGACCCCTGACCTGCGTTATTCCGGCCCCGCGGTGCATGAACAATGGCAGGCGATCGTCCGCGAGGGTGTACTAGCAACCCGAGGCATGGTCAGCTTCGCCCCCTACGTGGACGAGACCACCGCCGAGGCAATACGCCAGTACGTGCTGCTGGAAGCCAATAACCTCTACCAGTGAGACAGCCGGCCCTGTTTCAGTACCCTCCCCTTGCGGCTGCTGCGTCGGGATCCTCACCACGGGCAATAGCCAACCCCCGGTTGACGCCGGAACGGAAGAAGCTGATATCGGTCCCGGCAGAGGCGAAGTTGAAACCGTTCTGCAGGCACTCATGGGCCATTTCGGACGAGTAGCCGAACATACCCACCGCGCGATCATACTTTTTACAGGCGGCCACAATCGCAGCCACCGCATCCTTAAAACGCGAATTGCCAAAATCTCCGGGGGCAATGCCGAGACCGTAACAGAGGTCCATAGGGCCGACGAACAAGCCGTCCACGCCCTCAACAGCGGCGATTTCCTCAACGTTAGCCAGTCCTTCTTCGGTCTCGATCATCGGCAGGCAGGCAATCTGCTCGTTGGCATGGGCCAGATACTCGATCCCCGACACCATAGCCGGCCGCATAGGCCCGCAGGAGCGCTGCCCCAGCGGCGGGTAATAACAGGCCGCCGCGGCCTGCCGAGCCTCCTGTGCAGAATTGACCATTGGCACAATGACGCCCTCGGCGCCCGCGTCCAGCACCTTGCCGATCTGGTCGGGAGTGTTGGCGGCAACCCGCACCAGGGGCGTTACCGGCTGACCGCAGATCGCCGGGAGCAGGCGGTTCAAGTCGCTGTAGTCCATCAGCCCGTGCTGCAGGTCGAAACACAGCCAGTCCACACCGCTGCGGGCCAGGGTTTCGGCCACGTGAATGTCGGGCAGGTTGATCCAGATGCCCAGCGAGGGTTGCCCCTGGCGCCAGTTTTGCAGTGCGGTATTGATCATGTTGAATCTCCTTTTGGGGATCAGTCCAGTCTCAGGTAAAGGTGAAGCTGATATCGCCGAAACCATTATCGAAGCGCGCCACCAGTTCATCACCGGCAGAGACCGGTACTGCTCTGAGGAACGAACCTGAAAGAATAACGTCGCCAGGCTCAAACGCTATGCCGAATTCGGCCAGTTTGTTAGCCAGCCAGGCTACAGCGTTGAGCGGATTACCCAACACGGCGGCGGAATTACCCTCTTCCCTGACTTCACCGTTGATCAACAGGCTGCCCCGCACATTGCGAATGTCGATATCACGCAGGTCCACCGGGTTCCCACCCAGTATGACACCGCCCACGGCCGCCAGGTCGGCAATCGTATCGCGCACGTCCATGCCCGGCCCGTAGGCCACCCGGAAGTCGACAATTTCGATCGACGGCAAGACGAAATCGGTAGCGCGGATTACATCGGCTACGTTTACGCCCGGGCCCGCCAGTCTCTCCTTCATTACGAAGGCAATCTCAATTTCCACCAGCGGTTGCTGCCAGTCGGCGCGGGGACTTTCACCGGCCTCAGGGTAAAACATGAAGTCCAGCATGGCGGCGTAGTCAGGCTCGGTAGAGTTGGCCATCTCCTGCATCGGTTTGGAGGTAAGACCAACCTTATAGCCCCGGACCTTGTGGCCGTCATCGCGAAACCTCTGAACAACCTGCTCCTGGATACGGTAGGCATCTTCCATCTCGATTTCAGGAAAGCGAGGGTTCAACAGGGGCACCTGAGACTTCTCCCGGAAGCAACGGTAGATGTCAGCGGCAATGTCCTGGCGCAGTTGGTCGGTCAGCATGGTGATACCTCTCTCATCTATTAGCATTTTTTAGCTGGTTTTGGATAAGTTGCTATCGTGGCCCATGAACACCGGGATGACTGTCAAGACGGCGACAATTATGGACATCCACGCGGTGATGGATTCGCTGTACACACCCGCGCCGGACTAAATGACGCCTAGATGACATTTTGGCAGCCGCATTGTCTGCTATGCTGAATCGTAAAATTTGATGAGCGAGGAATTACCATAGTGAATGGAGCAAAGGCACTTTTCAGGGCGTTGACGGGCGCGGGGCTTGATACCTGCTTTGCTAATCCGGGAACCTCCGAGATGCAACTGGTTTATGAGATGGGCAAATCCGATGATGTGCGCCCCGTACTCTGCCTTCAGGAAAACGTGGTCACCGGTGCAGCCGACGGTTACGCCCGCATGGCGGGCAAGCCGGCATTCACCCTGCTGCACGTGGGTTCGGGCTTCGCCAATGGTATCGCCAATCTGCATAATGCGGGTCGCGGCAATGTGCCCGTTGTCAATATTGTCGGTGCCAACGCCACCTACCACCAACCTAATTTCCCGGAACACGAATTCATCGGCGGCAAGATTACCGAAGTGGCCCGCGCAGTATCCCACTGGACGCGCGAAGCCAGGTCCGCCGCAGAAATGGGCGTGCTGGGAGCCGAGGCGGCAAGCCAGGCCATGACCGGCTGCGGCCGGATCAGCACCCTGATCGCACCGACCGATTGCCACTGGGACCCCGCCCCGCACGCACCGCAGTCTGTAACGCCTGTGCCGACACCGCGCGTTTCCGATCATACTATCGAGGCTGCGGCAGCGCTGCTGAACAGCGGGCGCAAAACCGGCATCCTGCTGGGCACTCACGCGCTGCGGGAAGAGGGCCTGGAAATCGCCGGGCGTATCGCCGCCAGCACGGGGGCGCAATTGCTTGCTGAGACCTTCCCCGCGCGCCTGGCGCGTGGCGAGGGACGGGTTGAGGTGCAACTGGTGCCCTATTTCCTGGAGATGGCCCAGTTCTTCTTCGCCGAATATGAGCAGATCATCCTGGTGGGTGCGCTGCCGCCAGTAGCCACCTTCGCCTACGAGGGCTCTCCCAGTCATAAGGCACCGCCGAGCTGTGAGGTCACCAGCCTGGCCACGCCGGACTTTGATATCATGGCCGCCCTGACCGATCTGGCCGCGGCGGTAGGCGCATCCGATGAAACCTCCGCCCGCTGCCAGCGCGTGGAAACGGACCAGCCTGAGGGCGTGCTGACCGCCGCGGGCGTGGGGCAGAGCGTCAACCTGCTAATGCCCGAGGACGCGGTGCTGGTGGACGAAAGTGCAACCGCCGGCCTGGATTTGTTCCAGCAGACCGCAGGCGCACGCCGGCATGAGTATCTCTATGCTATCCCCGGAGCGGCTATTGGCAACGGCCTGCCAGTGGCCCTGGGAGCCGCCGTCGCCAGCCCTGAGCGCAAGGTGGTAGCGCTGCAGGCGGATGGTAGCGGCATGTACACCAACCAGGCCCTGTGGAGTATCGCCAGGGAAGAGTGCGATGTCACCATCGTCATTATCAAGAACGATGCCTACGCAATTCTCAACGTAGAACTGGCGCGGGTGCGTGAGGGAGAGCCAACGGAGAAAATGCAATCGATGCTGGAGCTGGACCGCCCCACAATCGACTGGGTGAGCATAGCGATGGGCATGGGTGTGCCCGCGGTGTCTGTGAATACCGCGGAAGATTTCCACGCCGAGTTCAAGCAGGCTATGGAGCAGAAAGGCCCCAGGCTGATCGAGGCGAATATCGTCCAGGACCTGCAGCCGGTGGTCGA
>CAYGOX010000073.1:11149-13174 GCA_964351485.1 uncultured Halioglobus sp. | reverse complement strand
ACCGCCGTCATGACGTAACCCGAAAAGATGCCGCGCAGTGGCGTCCGGCTCCACTGGGAGAGCAGCGAGCGCAGCGCGGGACCCGCCGCGAGTTTGAGGCCGTCGGTCATCATGCCGATGGCCAGCAGGAACAGGCCGAGCCCGCCCAGTACGGTGCCTGCCAGCTTTACCGTTTCAATCAAGGCGCTATCCGGCCGCGAGAGAGAAGTGGTGCGGCACTAGTCAAAGTAGTACTCACTCATGCCCAGCGAAAACATTGTGGCCAGATCGCAAAAGCCGGGCATATGCTCGATCATTTCCTGCACGGCCGCCTCAGAACCGAAATAGCGGCTGTCATCGGTAAAGTCCTCCAGTGTTCTGAAATGTTCCAGCACGATCGCGCGATAGGCGGGAGCATCGGGTGTAAGCGGCCGCGCCACGGCGTTTCTCACATAGGACCAGCGGTCCGGGTGCAGTTCGAAGGATTGTGTCGAGTGCAGGACCTGCCAGTTGTAATAGAACGCCTCGTCGCTGATTCCCTCGGGCTTGCCGTTGGCACCAAATTGCGTCACCCCGGGACGGCGCTCGCCGTCGCGCCATTGCCGCTCGAAGGGCTGTACCACCGACTCAGTGACAAGGTAGCCGGTCAGCGACTCGCAACACTGTGTGAGCGCCTCTTCGAGCGACGCGCGGTGATCGATAGTGTCGTGCCATAAGGACACGGCACCGGCGATGTCTTCCCAGGGCCCCAGCAGCCGCCCCGGCGCATCCTCCTGCAGTTCCCGATTCAGGTCCGCCACGTTGATCGTCAACTGGCTCGCCCCGGCGGCGCGCAGTGCGTCCACGACCGGGCCGAGCAGGGCGGTCCTGAAATCCTCGACCGACCCCTTGGGGTGGTGCAGAAAGTAGATCATCTTTTCCATGGGTAATCCCCGACTCGCGCGCTGTCCTGTTACCACCATCGTAGTGCCGTGGGCGACTACAGGGCAATCTTTTCGTATCGCGCTTGAATCGATAGTCAAGGTGTTATCCAACCGGCTTGGGGATGAACTGGATACCAGGTCGGTGCTGAGTGTCGGTGGATCCTCGGGCATTATTGAGGAATACCTGTCCCGGTATTGCGCTGCGGTCACCAGTGTCGATATTGACGAAAAGGCCATCCGCTACGCCAGCGAGTCTTTCTCCAGCCCGAAACTGCATTTCCAGGTCGGCGATGCCATGCAGCTCGCTTTTCCCGATGCCACCTTCGATGTCGTGATCTGTGCCCATGTCTACGAACACGTGCCCGATGCCTCGCTGATGATTCGCGAAATCTTCCGGGTGCTCCGCCCGGGCGGTGTGGTGTATTTCGCCGCCGGCAACCGTCTCGCGTTGATCGAGCCGCACTACAAGCTGCCGTTCCTGTCATTCCCGCCGCGGCCGGTCTCCAACCTGTACCTGCGCCTGCTCGGGAGGGGAACGCATTACTATGAAAAACACCTGACGTACTGGGGGCTGAAAAAGCTCGTGCGCGATTTTGAAATCAGCGATTACACGCGGCGCCTGGTCGACGAGCCCGATACCTTTGAAACCGGTTACATGGTGGCGCCGGGCAGCGCCACGCAGAAGCTTGCCAGCTTTATTGCGGGACGCCTGACCTGGCTGATGCCGAACTGGATCTGGCTGCTGACCAAGCCCGGTTAGTACCCGGGCCGGCCGATTGCCTGCAGCGGAGCCTGCTCCGCGAGCCTCAGCCCAGCCCCAGTGCCTTCGCCTCTTTTTCCAGTACTGCCTTCACCTGCGGCTGGGCACGCACCTGTTCGATCAGCGCGGCGACCCGTGGCCAGCGCGTGCCGTCCACCGTGTAGCCGGCGTAGCCGGCATTGATAAACGGGCTGGCCAGGCTGAGGTCGGCCATCATGAAATCGCCGAACAGGAAACCGTCGGCCGGGAGCTGTCCCTCCAGGTAGTCGAGCATGGGGGGCAACTTTTTGTCGGTGATCTTTGCCACCAGTTCCTCGTCCGGCTCCTGTTTGAACGCGAAGGGGCGCATGAATCGCTGGAAGA
>CAYGOX010000073.1:0-11139 GCA_964351485.1 uncultured Halioglobus sp. | reverse complement strand
GAAAATGCCGGCACCCAGTTCGGAGAGATGGCCGCCACCCAGGTCCTCATACCAATCGGCCATCGCCCGCTCCTGCAGGTCGGTGGGGTACAGCGCCGGCTGCGGGTACGCGCTTTCGATATAGCGGCAGATCACCTTGGAATCGCCCAGTGTCAGGTCGCCGTCGACCAGGGTCGGCACCTTGCCCAGCGGGTTGATCTTCAGGTAGTCCTTGTCGCCCGAGAACGGCATCTGCGGCACGGTTTCATAGGGTACACCCTTGATATCCAGTGCAACGTAAACCTTTCGCACGAAAGGGGAGCCGTGGACGCCGTAAATCTTGATCATTCTGGTTGCTCCTGCAGCAGTTTTTGAGTGGTATGTTTCGCGGTGCCCGGTGGCCTACAGCGACCCGGTCACAGCCTGTGTGAAGAGCCTAGCATACTGGGCGGGCGTGAACGGGACGGGGTTGCCCGGCGCGGTGGAATCGGCCGCGGCCATCTCTCCGACACGTTGCGCCTCATCCGCGTTGATCCCGATCTGGGCCAGCGTATGTGGGATGCCCAGCGACTCGCGCATGTGCAGGACCCAGTCCACGAAGCCGGTGTAGTTGTGTCCCGGCAGGTCGAGGCTGCGGGCTGCGTCGTCGAGTGTCGGTTCGATGGCGGCGCGATTGGCGACCAGTACATAGGGCATGACGATGGCGTTGAGCAACCCGTGGTGCGCGTCGTACAGCGCGCCGAGGGGGTGGGAGAGGGCGTGCATTGCGCCGAGCCCGCGCTGGAACGCGGTTGCACCCATGCTCGAGGCGACGAGCATGTGGGTGCGGGCCTCGATATCAGTGCCATCGGCCACCGCGCGCGGCAGGTAATCCCGGACCAGCCGGATGCCTTCGAGTGCTATCCCGGCCGCCATGGGATGGTAGGCGTTGGCGCACAGCGCTTCGAGGTTGTGGGACAGGGCGTCCATCCCCGTTGCCGCGGTAATGTGAGGCGGTAGCCCCACCGTCAGCGCCGGGTCGAGCAACACCTGCACGGGCAGCATCTTCGGGTGAAAAATAATCCGTTTGCGCTGCTGCTGTGTGTCGGTAATCACCGAGGCGCGTCCGACCTCCGAGCCGGTCCCGGCTGTGGTGGGGATGGCGATCACCCGGGCAATCCCGCCCGCGTCAATCGGGGCCGCACCCGGTTCGTCGGCGTAATCGAACAGGGGGCCGGATTGGCCGGCGAGCAGCGCAATTGCCTTGCCCGCATCCAGGGCGGAGCCGCCTCCGAGGGCGATCACGCCGTCGTGCTCACTTTCACGGTAGGCCGCCGCGCCGGCGGTGACGTTCTCCCCGCTGGGATTGCTTTTCACGTCGCTGAAGACGCGCACCTGCAGTACGTCTTGCAAGGCCGCGACAATGGCCGTAGTCATCGGCAGTGACGCCAGCCCCGGATCGGTGACCAGCAGCGGCGCGCGGATACCGTGTGCCGCGCAATGATCGGCGAGTTCGTTCACGCACCCGGCGCCAACGCGCACTGAGGTGGGGTAGTTCCAGCTTGCATCGAGCACGTCAGTGGGGTTGGCAGTCATAATTCAGATAATCTCGAAGTAACGCTGCAGTTCCCAGTCGGTTATGTGCTTGCGAAACTCCCGCTCTTCCCATTCGCGCGTGGTGGCGTAGTGCTCGACGAATTCATCGCCGAACAGAGAGCGCGCGGTGGCCGATTCGCGCAGTCTCGCCGCCGCCTCCATCAGGCTGCCTGGCAGCGCCTGGTGGGCCGGGTGCTGCTGTTCGTAGGCATTGCCATCAACCCTTGGATCCGGTTCCCAGCCGTTCTCGATGCCGGCCAGGCCGGCACCCAGTGCGGCCGCCAGGGCGATGTAGGGGTTGGCGTCGGCAGAGGTCAGGCGGTACTCAACCCGCTGTGAGCTGGCGCTGCCGGGGATGACGCGCAGCGCGGTGGTGCGGTTCTCGACACCCCAGGTGGCGTCGGTGGGCGCCCAGAAGCCCGGCACCAGCCGGCTGTAGGCGTTAACCGTTTGCGCCAGCATCGCCAGCAGTTCGGGCATGAGTTTCTGCTGCCCGGCGACAAACTGTCGCTGAAAAGCGCTCATACCGTGTTCCTGCGCGGCATCGTGAAACACCGACGCGCCGCTGATGCGGTCGTACAGCGACAGGTGAATGTGGCCGCTCTGGCCGGGGTAGTCGGTTGACCAGCGCGACATGAAGGTCGCCATCATCTGGTTGCGCTGTGCCCAGACTTTCGTGAAGGTCTTGAACAGCGCGGCCTTGTCGGCGGCGTTCGCGGCGTCGTCCACCGTGATCGCCGCTTCGAGTACACCGGGACCGGTTTCGGTATGCAGCCCTTCGAGCGGGAAGTCCATGGTCTGCGCCAGGTTCAGCAGATCCTCGTACCAGCTCGAATGCACACTGTTGCGCAGCATGGAGTAGCCGAAAAACCCGGGGGTAGCCGGTTGCAGATTGCGATAGCCTTTTTCTCGCACCGAGTCGGGCGTTTCGTTGAACAGAAAAAATTCGTACTCGAAGCCCGCCCGGGTGTGAAAGCCCATCGACTCCGCTTTGTCCAGGACGCGTCGCAGCAGGCCGCGGGGACAGAATTGGTCAGCCGGTGGCGAGAATTGTGCGAGAAAGAGCAGTGTGCCGGGTTCATCGGGAATCTCCCGGCACGTGGCGGGGAGAATCTCCACCGGCGCGTCCGGATAGCCGGTATGCCAGCCGGTGAAGTCCACGCCGGGGTTTTCATACAGCTGGTCGTTGGAGTCCCAGCCCAGTACCACGTCGCAAAAGCCAAACCCCTTCTCCAGCGCAGAAAAGAATTTGTCGCGGCTCATATACTTGCCGCGCATGACGCCGTCGATGTCAAAAAGGCCGACCTTTACATGGGCGAGGTCGCGCTCTTCGACGATGCGGCGAGCGTCCTGCGGTGTGGTTACGTCGCGTGGTTGCATGGCTGGGTTCCTCGGGTGTGCCGGTTGATTGTACGGCTGCGGCCTGCCGGGAACCAGATGTGTCCACACCCGCATTCAGCAGGGATAAGTGTGGCCTGGCTTTTTGCTAGGCAATGCCGCCCGGGGGGATGGCGCGCGCGTGGTCCCTGCGTCCGTAGCGGTGATAGCCCATGCGCTCCAGCGCGTCGACTGCCTTGCGCTTCGAGCCGTAGTCCGTGCCGCGTACGAGGTCGCCGTGCATGTCATAGATTTTGACGCGGCCGCCGGACTCGACTCGAGCCCACTCGTACCAGTCGTCTCGGTGAAAATTCACCCACCACGGGCGGCTGATGCGCCTGTGCAGTTCAGTGAAAAAATGCAATGCCGTCTTCCGGTTGTACTACCGTGAGCTGTTGACGCGTGTACCGGGCTGTTATTGCTCTTCTGCTCTTCACTGCCTGCCCCGGCCGCATTCACGCCGTCGCGCGCTGAGTGCCCGCGTCGATGCACAACAGTCTAACCGTAAGTCCGGACTAACGCGAGGTATCCAGGCTGTGCTGGCCGATGCTGCCGGCGGTACCGCGGCGCTGCAGCCCGTTGCTGCCCTCGTCGAGATTTGAGCGCCTGTTCAGTCCAGCGGGAAGTCGTTGGAGAAGGCTCGCGCCCCACGCGTGCTGTGGCAGGGTGTTGCGCAGATCGTCAGAGTCGACCAGCGAAAACACACTGGCCAGCGGTTGCAGCGCCATGCCCGAGCCAGAGTTGGCATCCCAGGTTGAGCGCTGCGTACTGGTGACGCGTTGCTGGCGATTGAAGCTGAGCAGCAGGTATTCCCCGCTGGTCTGCATCTCGCCCCAGTCTGCGTTGAGGAAGTCCGCGCCGAGCAGCCCGAGGCTGATTCCTACAGAGTCTTCCCCGATGGTCAGGTGTTCCCAGGCCATCACCCAGCCGGCGGCTGTGGCCGAGATATACTGCGGCGGCCCGTAGTATTCGAGCACTGCTCGCAGTGTCAGGCCGTGGGCGTCCGGCAGGGTATCGCGTGCCGGCAGAGGTTCGCCCAGTTCGTAGCGCCACTGCGTGCAGCCACAGAGCAGCAGTGCCAGGAGGAGGGCGCCGACCGCCTTTACAGAGTTAGCGCGAGGCGGAGTCATAGACGCGAGTGGAGAAATCGGTCAGAACATCGTTTTCATCAAAGAAAAAGATGGCGCGATCGTAGGTCGTCTCGATCTCGGTACGGTTGTACAGGATCAGGATGAGGCCCTCGCCGCGCGCGTGCTCGAACAGGTAGTAGAGCGCGGTCTCGCCATCGAGCGCGATCACCTGTGACGGCGGACCGAGCAATGCCAGTACATCGGCCCGCGAGCTGCTGCCGCGAGTGAGCTGGGAAGTCACCGACTCCTGCCAGCGCACGTCGACGCCGCGTTTGTTTTCGTACTGTGCACAGGCCTGTAACAGGCAGAGGGCCAGCAGGGCGCCTATCACTCGGGTAAATCTGGGCATGGCAGATGCTCGTCGTTAAACATGAGAAGTGCAGAATAGGGCAATTGGCGATGACAGGCCAGCCGTCGTCAACCGGGACAGGCTGTCCGGACAGATCGAAAAAAAATGCTACCTGGCGCACACTTGTGGTGCGCACGGCAGGCAAAGCTTTCGTGGCGGGGTCACAAACAGGTAATATTACCGACCTAGCATTGAAAGCGTGCCGGCGACATCGCCGAAGCAGGCGGTGGAGGCGGTATGTCAGAAGAGTCAGCGGGCGGCGCGGTACAACAGCGTGGCGGTCAGGCGCAGGTGGAAAGCACCCCCTTTGGCACGATGACCTCGTTGGGCAGGACCCTGGTCAGCGTGGTGGATGTCGGTCGTGAATTGCTCGCGCGCCGTCGGCGCACTGAGCCGCCGGAATCCAAACACGACCTCGGCGCGCTGTGCCGGGATCTTATCGAACACCGCGGCGAGGCCTCGGGACTCGCGCTGGCCAGCGAAATCGTCCTGGCCTACGAACAACTGGACGACGCCCAGCAACTGGCGTTTTTCGAATCCCTGGCCAGCGACTTCGACGTAAATGTACAGGCCATTATTGACGCGGCGCAAGCCTACGAGGCTTCACCCGAAGTCGAGCAGCTCTGGGCGCTCAACCGGGTCGTCGAGGCACCGCGCCAGAAACTTTTCCGCCGACTGAACACCGCACCCGGCGGTACCGGCGCGCTGGTCGCCATGCGCGGCAAGATTCTCGAACTGCTGCCGGAGTATCCACAGTTTCGCGGTATCGATTCCGATTTGCGTCACCTGTTCATTTCCTGGTTCAACAAGGGCTTCCTCGAATTGCGTCGTATCGACTGGTCCTCGCCGGCGTCGGTGCTGGAAAAAATTATCGACTACGAGGCGGTCCACGAAATCAACGGCTGGGATGACCTGCGCAATCGCCTCAGTGACGACCGTCGCTGTTTCGCTTTCTTCCACCCGGCCTTGAAAGACGATCCCCTGGTATTCGTGGAAATCGCGCTGACCAGCGGTGTTCCCGACTCACTGGCACCGCTGCTGGTGCTCGACAGGGAGACGTCGGCGCACGAGGATTTCAACACGGTGGTGTTCTACTCCATCAGTAACTGCCACCCCGGGCTGGCGAGCGTGTCCTTCGGTAACTTCCTGATCAAGGCGGTGGTTGAGGAACTGCGCAAGGAGTTCGCGGGCCTCAAGACTTTTGTCACCCTGTCGCCCGTACCCGGGTTTCGCAAGTGGTTGCTCAACAACGATCTCGATGGCCTGGTGGATGACAGCCTGGTCGAGCGTGTACGCCAGCCGGTCGGGCGGGTTGTGGAGGCCGACGTCATGGCAGCCTTGCAGAAACTCTGCGCGCATTACCTGCTGAATGTGAAATCGGGTCGTATGCCGAAAGATCCGGTCGCCCGGTTCCACCTCGGTAACGGTGCGATCCTGCACCAGCTCAATGTGGCGGCTGATCTCTCGCCCAAGGGAATCGCACAATCGGCGGGCATCATGGTCAACTACCTGTACGACCTGCCGCATATCGAGGAAAACCACGACGCCTATTTCGACGAGGGCAAAATCGCCGCGTCGAAAGCGGTGCGCCGACTGGCCGATTGATCCCGATTCAAAACCGGCCCCGGACAATCCAAATCGCGCGCCTTTCAGTATAATTGGGCGGGGCGCTGATGACCGCGCCCAGGGAGAGGTAATGTCCGACAAAGACCAGATTCCGGTTGTCCAGGTGGGTAGCGGCGAGAAATTCGTCAATGCCCGCGGTATTGCGGCAATCAAGGACGGTATCAAGACCGCTGGCGAAGTCGCGCCGCGACAGCGCAAGCCGGAGTGGCTGCGCGTTCGTCTGCGCGGCGGCGCCACCTTCGACACCGTCCAGGACATTGTGCGTGAGCACAACCTGGCGACGGTGTGCGAAGAGGCCAAGTGCCCGAATATGAGCGAGTGCTGGACGTCCGGCCCTGCCACGATCATGTTGATGGGTGATGTCTGTACCCGTGCCTGTCGCTTCTGCGCGGTTAATACCGGCAACCCCCGGGGGTGGCTCGATCTCGAGGAGCCCGCCAACACGGCGCGATCCGTGGCGCTCATGGGCCTGAAGTACGTCGTGCTGACCTCGGTCAACCGCGACGACCTGCCCGATGGCGGCGCGGCACATTACGCCGCCTGTGTTCGCCGGGTGAAGGAGGAGAACCCGGATACCGCTGTGGAGGCGCTGACGCCGGATTTTCTCGGCGTGCTGGCCGACGTGGAAACGGTGTTGGACTCGGGTATCGAAGTCTTCGCCCAGAACGTTGAAACCGTCGAGCGCCTCACGCACCCGGTGCGCGACCCGCGCGCCGGTTACCAGCAGACGCTCGATGTACTGGCGCATGCCAAGGCCTATCGCCCCGACGTACTGACCAAGACCAGCCTGATGCTCGGCCTGGGTGAAACCGAGGACGAGATCATCGCGTGCATGGACGACCTGCGGCGCGCCAGGGTCGACATTCTCACTTTCGGGCAGTACCTGCAGCCGACCCCCAATCACCTGCCGATCGAGCGGTACGTGTCGCCACAGGCGTTTGAGCAGTACCGCGAATGGGGCTTGCAGAAAGGTTTCCTGGAAGTCGTGTCCGGGGTCTTTGTGCGCTCCAGCTACCGCGCCGAGCAGGTGCTGGCCAAGAATAACGTCGGCCTTTCCTAGGCGCTACGCCGTCTCGCAATCGTCCTGTCGCCCGCGTGGGCGACGCAAACCCGCAAGCCCCATCAGCGCCAGCGCCAGTGAGCCGGGCATGCCGATGGTCGGAGGCGGGGTGTTCGTGGTCTGGAAGGCGTTGAGCAGGAAGGCGTCGTTGCCGTCGCTGCCGCCGGCGCCGAACAGCGGGTTGTAGACGCCGACCAGCCAGCGCGTGGAGCGCACGGCAGTGCCATTGACCGCGAAGTAATTGACGCCTACGTCGTTGTAGTTGCCTACCACATCATAGCCACCACCATTGGCGGCGAGAATGCCGTCCCAGGTGCGTCCGTTCAGTGCACTGGATCCGGTCTGGTCCCAGGCCAGAACGGAGATGTCGGCACTGTTGGCCGCTGCGCCGCCCGCGGCCAGATCGATATCCAGGCCTTCGAGCTGCACTTCCTCGTCGAACTCCAGTAACAGCATGTCGTATTCGCCGCTCGGGTCGTTACTGATGCTGTCGATCCGGTGACCGTTGTTACCGCGCTCGTCGCGGTTGCGCATGGCCAGTGAATCGTCGGTGGACGACCAGAACAGGCGCGCGCTCTGGAGGGTGTCGCCGCTGCGGCGATCGCGTGTGTCAGACCAGCCGGTGACTGTCAGGGTCACACCATCGGTCGAGGTCAGCGTGAGGCTGTTCCCATTGTTATTGTTGTCGAAATTCTGCGTGGCGTTGTCGAAGTTCCACACCTGGGTCGCCGCCTGAACAGCGGTGACGGGCAGCATCAGCACAGCGCTCAACAGCAGCGCAGTGCGGGTCAGTGTATTGGCAAGTCGCATCGGCAACCTCCGTCCTTTGCGCAGCCGGTGCGGCGTACAGTGCCGCGCCTTCAAACTGCGCACATACAGGGCGATCGGTGTGCGTGATGCAGGCGCGTGATTTGGCGGCCACGCATTGGCCTACAGCAGGAGCACAGTGGTCATGGCGCGGGTGGCTTGTGAACGCCGTTATTGGACCGCGCGCAGACTGTGTCAGAGTCAGTAAGCGTTATCGTACAGGCAGGGTTTCGAAAAACTTTAGCGAAAACCGGCGAAAAGTAGACATGGCGCAGGGTTTGGGTGCAAAACTGTGCGCCAGTTCACGATTTTTCGGGGGCGATTCAGCGCTCGCCCCAGCGGTAGGCAATTTCGAGGTAGGCGCCGCGTGGCTGCCCGACGAAGTAGCGGTACTGGCCGAAGCCGAAATCGGCGCGTTCGGCGTACTGGGTGTCGAGCAGGTTGGTAATGCGCAGCGCGCCGCTCAGGCCGTTGTCCAGGGTTGCACCCAGACGCAGGTTGAGCAGGGAGTGTCCGTCGTATTCGTGCGCGTTGTCAGGCTCCAGGTAATACTCACCCATGTAGACCCACTCGAGTTCGCCATAGCTGTCCACACCTGTCAGCGAATCCAGGTCACGGCGCAGGCGCAGGCTACCGAAGGCGCGCGGCGCAGTATCGATATCGTTGCCCTTGATGTCGCCGGAACTGCCCAGCAGGTTGATGGCCGACTGGTAGCGATGTCGCGCGAAGGTAGCGTCCAGGGCGACCTGCCAGTGCTCACCCAGACGACCGTCCACGCCGATCTCGAGGCCGAGGTGATCGGTGCTGGCGCCGCTGACGTTCTGGCGATCCGCGTCCTGGAAAATGACGTCGTCCTTTTCCATGTAAAACAGTGCGACATCGAATTGCCAGTGCTCGCCGTGGCGACCGCGCAGCCCCAGTTCAAGGTTGTCGATCTGCTCCGAGTCGAGGTCGGCCACGGCCTGTCCCGCCTGCAGGCGGTATAACTCCGCCGTTTGCGGCGCGCGAAAACCGCGCGCGGCACGCGCATAGGCCAGCAGCTGTTCGTCGAAGGTGTAGCTCACACCCGCGTTGAGTGAGAGGTTGTTGAAACTGTCATCGCGGTCGGCGGGCCGGAAGAAGCGGCAGCTGGTGGCCTCTGGTTCGCAGGCCGCGCCGTCACCGGTGCGGTTGTCATAATCGTAGCGGGTGTTTTCCAGGCGAATGCCACCGCTGAACTCCCAGGCTTCGCGTACGGTGGTGCGAATCTGCGAGTAGGCTGCGAGGACCGAGGCTTCGACCTTGTAGTCGTAATGCACGCCCGCCGGCTGGTTGGGGCTGAAAGGTTCTGCCTGTACCTCGCTCAGCGTACCGTCGGTGCGCTCCAGTTCCAGGCCGTTGAGCCAGCGCCAGTCATCGCGCGCAGTGTCCAGGTCTACTCGCAGGCCGAGGCTGCTGTGGCTGTTTTTTTCCACGGGCTGCCAGGGCACGAAGTGCTGCAGGAACTCCATGTCGTTGTCGCGGAAGTAGGGCGTCAGCGCGAGAGTGGTCGAATCGTTCAGGGCTGTGCTGGCGCGGCTGTAGAAGCGCAGCGATTGCGCGTCGCGGTAGGCCTCGGGATTGGGGTTGGTCTTGCGCAGGGTACCGTCCTTGTACGACTTGAAGCCCTGAATAAAGCCGGCGGTTTCCTGGTTGAGATTGGCGGCCTCCAGAACGCTGCGCACCTGCCAGCTTTCACCGTTGTAGTCGTGGCGCAGGGTCGCTTTTTGCTGATCGTAACCGCTGTCGTCCTTGTAACCGCCGTCGGACGTGCCGTTCAGGCGCAGGACCAGGCCGTGCTCGCCGACCGTATCGCTGTAGGCGTACCGTACACGGTAAAAGTCGTCCGGCCCGCCCTCCAGTCCGATCTGCTGGACGCGGGTGTCGGTGGGTGCAGCTGTGAGCACGTTGATGACGCCGTGCATTGCGTTGGAGCCATACAACGCGGTTGCAGGGCCCTTGATCACCTCGATGCGCCCGGCCTGTTCGAAGTTGGCGTCAAAGAGCTGGTTCACGTTGCAGAAGCCGGGTGCGCGCAGGCTGATACCGTCGCTGGCCGTAAGAAACGCGCCGCAACTGCCGGCGCCGGTCAGTACCGGAGAGCGCAGGGCGATCAGGCTTTCCTGGCCATTGCCCCGGCTGATCCACGTGCCCGGCACGCGCTGCATCAGTTCGTTGATATGGATTGCGGAGACAGTGTCGATATCGGACCCGGTTACCCGGTCCCAGGTTAGCGGCAGCGACGCGCCGTCCTCGGCCGAGCGGCTGGCGCTGACCAGTACCTGTTCCTGTATCTGTGCCTGTGTCTGTGACATGGCAATCGGGGAGGCCATGGCCAGTGCCATGGCAAAGCGAATAGAGGGTGACATGTGGTGTCCTGCTGCTGGTGCGGAAGCGGTTAGCCCGCGGCGATTATATTGTCGTCTGACTCGGCGGCGCTGGGTCCCTCGCGATTGCGCACCGCTTCGGCGACCCGGAACAGCGGGGTTTTGAGCATCTGGACGAGTTCTTCGCTGGCTTCCACGCGGATCAGCGCCTTGTCCATGCAGTCGAGCCACTGGTCCCGCTCGCGCGGCCCGATATGGTAGGGCTCGTGGGGGTCGGTCAGGCACACAGTACCGTGCGCCTGCTGGTAGATGGGCGGGCCGCCCATCCAGCCGATGAGATACTGGCTCAGGCGTTCCTTCATTGGTTCGAGATCCGGCGCGTGCATGGCGCGTAATTCGGCCAGTGACGCATCTTCATCCATGATGTCGTAAAACGCGCCACAGAGTGCGCGGATACCGTCCTCGCCCAGAATTTCGAAGGGTGTTTGTTCGGTGCCGCTCATAGGCCTGGTTTCCTCTTGGTATTGAGCCCGACGATCAATCATACTGCACGCTGCATAGTTTAACCGATCTGGCGCAGGGAGTCGGCTGTTGGAAACGGGTGGTGACGGCCCCGGCGAGGGGAATACGGAGCAATACGGTGGCCTGCGACGGCAGGTGAGCCTGGGGCTCCTGGTTACAGTCAACCTGCTGCCCGTCCTGGGGGTGCTGTTCCTCGACTGGGATGTTGCGGCGCTGGTGCTCCTGTACTGGGCCGAAAACCTCGTGCTGGGCTTTTACACCCTGCTGCGGATGCTGATCAAGTCGCCGCTCGGCGGATTGGGCATGGGGGCGTTTTTCATCCTGCACTACGGTGGTTTCTGCGCCGGACACGGGATCTTTATTCTACTG
>CAYGOX010000072.1:12897-13210 GCA_964351485.1 uncultured Halioglobus sp. | reverse complement strand
TGGGGACTACCGGTGCCGATGTGGGTGCCGCCTTTGGTGGTGAAAAGGAAACAGGTGGCGGACGTACCGCCGGTTCCGACGCCTGGAAGGGATATATGCGCCGGCAGAGTGTCTGTATCAACTGGAGTAATACCTCGCCCTGGGATGTAATCATTGATCTTTGAGACTAGCCGGCTCAGCCCGAATCATCTTTCAATGATTACACTGCAGAGCCTGTGGAAAGACCACAAATTGCGGGCTTTCTGCTCTTTTAGAGTCAGTACAGAAGTGCTTTCTTGTATCGGATAACTTCGATTACCCAAGACAAGCCAGG
>CAYGOX010000072.1:9068-12887 GCA_964351485.1 uncultured Halioglobus sp. | reverse complement strand
TGCTGCGATTATCACGGTGCCACTATTTTGTCGCTACCTGGGGTTCGGGAATCCACGAACCGTGTGGTAATGGAGCAGGTTAAGAAAAAGTGATTATTATCAAGCACCCAATAATTGATGGCACTGGTATAGCTGATTCATTCATTACAAGGACGCGCGCAATACGATATGTCGAAATCCCTTCCAGTCAGTAGCGGTGAACATCCGCTGGATATATACCGCATGATCTTGAGCTCCCAAGCAGAGACGGATCCCTGTGCCCTGGTCACGGTGGTCGACATCCTCGGAAGAACTGCCCGCAGTCTTGGTTTTCATATGGCGGTAAGCAAATCCGGTCGGGTGGTGGGCTATCTTTCCAATGGTTGTATAGATGCCGCTGTCGTGGCAGCCTGCCTGGAAGCCATGCGGGAGTGCCGTTCCCGGCGAGAGCGCTACGGTCAAGGCTCTCCCTATCTGGATCTAAAGTTAGCTTGTGGCGGTGGCCTGGAAGTCCTGATAACGCCTAATCCCGATCCCCGTGTGGTAGCTGGCGTGGTCGACAGCTTGGAGCGGCGTCAACCGATTGCAGTTGACTTAGATGATCAGGGCACCTTATCCGCCAAGGAGTGCTGGTCTCCGCTGACTGGCTGGTCGGAGAATGGTGCTTTTCAGGTCAGCTACACGCCTCGTCTTCGACTGCAGACCGCGGGCCGAGGCCAAGAACTCTTAGCCTTGGCTTCGGTGGCACGTGCCGCAGGTCTCGATGTCATCTGCCAATCGCCAGATGCAAGCCTCCTGCCCCTGTGTGCTAAACTGGGCTGCACGGTGCGACACTTGGCCAGCCCCAAGGCCATTCCGGCTATGGAAACCGATCCCTGGACTGCAGTGGTTCTAATGTTTCATGAGCACGAATGGGAACCGGTCCTACTACGAGAGTCTCTGGCAGGTAACCCCTTCTACATCGGTGCCCTCGGTAGTAGTCAGACCCACCGGGCTCGATTGCGGACCCTGCAGGACCTCGGATTTAAGGCTATCGAACTGGCACGAATCCGTGGACCTATTGGATTGGTGCCTTCCATGCGCAATGCATCCATGCTGGCTATTTCGACACTAGCGGAAATCATCGACTGTTTTGTCAGGGCCAGCTCGACTCAGAGCAACTGTGTTGTAAATTGATATCAGAACAATTCTGTCAAGCGCCACAGATTGCTGAAAGTTTCTCAGATTAATGAAATAGCGCTTTGGAATACTTATTACGGGGGTAGTGATCGAAGTCTATAACGGGATTCGCGAACATAAGGGGACGAGATCTTGCGTTCACGCCGTGTAGGCTGTTGCTTTTATTGCCTATTTGTGGGGCTTGCAGTGTTTTCCAATCCGGAGATGAGCCTGAAGGGGCCCGTTAGGGAGGTGCTCATAGCTCAGGGCACAGTGGAACCGTCTTGCTCTCGACCAGGGCGTTGTCATTGCTCTGCAGGGCGCGTGACTTGGTGAACTCGATGCGCAGTTTCTCCAGCAACCTTGCGGCCATTTGGTTGATGTATTCCGAGCCGTTGTCGGCGCGGAAGCTGAGGATGACGCGGCTCGGCTACGGCCTAGCGGACTCACCGATGGGTCAGGCAGCCTGGATCATGGAGAAGTTTTACGAGTGGGCGGATTGCGACGGTCATCCGGAGAACGTGCTGCGCCGCGAGGAGATGCTCGACAACGTGATGTTCTACCGGCTGATCGACAGCGGCGCCTCCTCCGCCCGCCTCTACTGGGAGAGCTTCGGCACCGCGTTCGGCGGTGAGAGTTCCGTTGCGGTTACAACCGGCGCGAGCATATTCCCGAAGGAGATCGTCGCCACACCGCGAAGCTGGGCTGAGGGTCGCTTCTCGAACATCGTCTACTGGAATGAGCTGGAGAAAGGCGGGCACTTCGCCGCCTTCGAGCAACCGGAGCAGTTCATTGCCGAAGTGCGCAGCTGCTTCCGGCTGATGTGCTAGGCCCCGGTGCCAAGCGGCCGACGTTAGCCGACCGCATCCGCCCGGCGCCGACGGCTGCACCGGTTTCCGGTTTCGCCGGCATAGGCGTTATGTCGCATTTTCTTCAATTGCAACAAATAAAGTGTCGCGATTGGCGCACCGAGCGGTAGGGAGTCGGTGCACCCCTTGCGGGAGATTTGCGGGACTTGCTGTGATTTGTTGTGCTCTGTGCTGCAAAATGCGCTGCGGGTGTTCGGATTTAAGTTAATAAAATCAATCGCTTAAAAATCTCCAGCACGATTCATAATGCTGGGGTCGGTGGTTCAAGTCCACCCGTAGCTACCATATCCCCCAGGTGGTTTTAGCCAGACCCGCCTCCATAAAGTGAAACAGGCCACGTAACGAGCAAAATCTCGTGCCTGGGCGCATCACTCCAAATTAAATGACCCATGCGCTCTGATATACTCGCCCGACGACTGCGGACACAGTTTGTCTGGGAGTAGAGGCCTCTTGACCCTTTCGAATCAATCACACCGCAACGCCACTTTTCTGCACCGCAGTGACCGACAAGGGCAAGCAACCGCCCGGCACATGATCGTTTTGGGCACGGCTGCGTTATTGCTGTCGGGCTGTGCATTACAGCCACCCGGGGAAGCTCCGCTTGTCTGTAGCGCCCAGGGCGAAGTCCTCTCCCCTGAGGGAGACACGCTCTACTACGGCGCCTCCCCCTGCACACCCGCGAAAACGCCTTACCTGTTCATCGACGAGTTCGAACGTGACGATGCTCAAACGCTCGGACCACAGTGGACGGATTGCAAATCTGTTCAGCCCAACTCCTACGAGCCCCTGGGCATACGCGAAGGCGGCGCGGCGATTGCGGCCATAAACACCCGGGAAGGGGTTTACGACCAGTCACCCCCCAGCGGTCACCCGCCCACAGACAATCGCTTGTATCCGGGTATTGGCTGCGCCTTCGTCGACACTGGAAGCACTGCCGTTTCGGTGAAGCTTATCTGGAGCGGCAACTTTGGCCTCGGCGCCGAAGCGGCGTCCGACGGTATCGCGGTCCTGAACAATGACGTGGAAGACGGCAACGTCAATCACGTGGAAGCAACACCTCTCCTGTACATCAACACCGATCATCCCCGGTTTGGCTTCGGCGCGTGGACAACTCAGCTCTACGGAAATGGCGTCTTTCTCCTGGGCTACATTGGCCACCCGGCCGAAAACTACGAAGTCATCGCTACCGCAACACTCGGCGAGCACTATTCCGGCACGACACGCGAAGTAGAGATCCGTGCCGACACCCCGGGAAAGATCACGCTCTGGCTCGACGGCAAGCAGCTTCCAATACACAAGCTGGGCCTGGAACCGCTCGAGATTGACCCGGACCTTATCGACAGCACCCTGCATGGCATTGCCGTCGATGCCCATTTTGTCGAGCCTCGACAGAAAATTGTAGAGCTCAAGGGCATCGAGGCGGTACAGATCAAACAACTTGGAAACACCGGGCCATAACAGCCGTCCCGAAACGGGCACCTGAATACGGCAGTTCGACAACGAGAATAATGTAAAAAAATGAACACACCTCAAGCCAAGGACCGCAAGCACCTCTTCCCCTACTACCCCGCACTCGACGGATTGCGCGGCTACTTCCTGATTGTCGTAGTCATGTACCACTTCTCCGGGGGCGCTTTGTTCGGGGGGGCTCTACTAACGATGTCGGGTTTCTTCGTGTTGAGCGGCTTCTTCATCGCCTACAGCGTCCTCTCAGCGCAGCAACGCGGTCGCTTCGCACCAGCGGACTACGCGCTGCGCCGCTTCACGCGCCTCTACGTCGTCGTGGTGGCGGCGCTGGTGGCGACGCTGGCGC
>CAYGOX010000072.1:6793-9058 GCA_964351485.1 uncultured Halioglobus sp. | reverse complement strand
GGCTTCCTGATCGCCAGCCTACTCATCGCGGAGTATCTCAGGGACGATCGCCTGGACATAAAAATGTTTTTGATCCGGCGGGCGCGGCGACTGCTACCGGCCTCGATGATCACAATAGCCTTCGTCGCCATTTTCTGGAATCTGTTTGACCTTCGGGATCCCGGCGGCTTCGATCCCGAAGTCATAGCGCACAACACCAATATGAACCTGCTCACGGCCTCGGTGTATATGCAGAACTGGCATGTCATCAACGGACCGGAATGGGGCGGACTGGGCGCGTTCGGCGTACCCAACCCTCCCGAGGCCAGCCCCATTGGACACTTCTGGTCCCTGGCCGTTGAGGAACAGTTTTACATTGTCTTCCCGTTCGTGGCCGCTGCAACCCTCGGATTTCTGGGCGGCCGCATGGCCCTGGGAATCGTTTCGTTGCTTGGAATGGCCCTGTCAATCGGCCTGCAGCCGACACTGGACGGTTTGCAGGGCATCGACATCTTTACCCAAATGACCCGCATCTATGAGGGCACAGATGTGCGAGCTGCCGAGTTCCTGCTCGGTTCAGTGATGGCGGTAGTTTTTTCCTACCCAGCGGCCAAACGATGGATTACGACAAGCAGGTTGGTAAACCTGGTGGGCGTTATCACCCTGCTGTTTATCACTTACCTCATCTTCGTCACGAAAATCCTGACGGCCGAACTGTATGTACGCGGCGGTTTTGCAATGGTCGGAGCGCTCTTTGGCATTGTCATTCTGAGCCTCACACAGACCGGCACCATGCTTTCGAAGCTGCTGGAAAACAAGGTATTACAATGGCTGGGAGTGCGCTCTTACGGCTACTATGTTTACCACTTTACTCTGCTGCAGTTGGTCGACAGGGAGCAGCTGGGCTGGCCTGACGAGTTGCGTATCGCGTTGCTGGTGGTACTGACTCTGATCATCGGTGCGTTGTCATACACGTATCTGGAGACACCGATTCGTCGTGGACACTGGCCCTGGAAACGCGCCGGGCGCACATAAAGCACCGCGGGCCTGATAATCGTTCACCGGGTTTGCAAGTGCTCAAGATGTACAGGGCCCAACAACCCTGACGGCTGCAGCGGCGCTTGTGGCAGGTAGCTCGGTACAGCGGTCGCCGCGACAGGTGTCGCTCCGGGCTGCACATCACCGATCAATCGGTTCACCCAAAGATTGGTAACTGCGATACGCAGCGTATTCTTTCCCGGTCGCAGTACGGGGGAAATGTCTACGCGGTACGGTGGCTTCCACAGCGTTCGCAATGGCACACCGTTAACCTGTACTTCCGCTATTTCCCGCGCTGTGCCCAGGTTCAGAAATACGCTACCGCTGGCGAGCCAGCTCTGGTCAACATCAAAGTCACGCTGGTAAACCGCGGTACCGGAAAAATGCCGAATCGCAGTGTCGGGCGATTCTGTCCAGGAACCCAGGGATTCGAGGGTCCCACCGGAGGCCGCAACACCACCCTGCCGGGGAAAGCTCAGTGTCCAGCCCTTTTCCAGCTCAGTGCGAGCCGCCACATATTGGGCTTCTGAGGCGGCGGACAAACGGTCTGACTTATTCCGAAAAACGACAAATCTGGACCCATAAGCTTCCAGCGGGAAAGTAACGGTTGTCACGTTTTTCTCGCGGCGCCAGGCTACCACTTCAATAGCACCTGTTTCAGGGTTCCATAACTCTGCCTCCCTGCCTATAACGCGAAAATCAGCCGCTACTTCGAGGCTTGCGCCTGTCGTATTGGCGACAAAGTACAGATCTGCGCCGGGCAGTTGCCGGTGTCGGTAGACCAGCGCATCAGCGGCATCGGACGAGGCCAGGCGATATGAAAAATCTCGCGGCACTCCCAGCTGGGCCAACACCTGCGAAGGGGTCTTGCCCACGTATACATTCTGTCTTGGGGTATCGAACAATTGGGCGGCGATGTCGCGGAACGCATCAGCGTCATCAGCCAGCGACGGGGATGCAACGGGCTTGTCGCCCACCAGCACCGCGCCCGCTTCAACCAGCGCCAGCAATCGCTTCAGGACGGGCAAGGTCATGTAAGTGCTGGTGCCACCGAGGTACAGCAGCCGATAAGCCATACCAGACGGCGTCACCAACCGCCCCTCGCTGTCAACAGACAACTGTTGCCGGACAACATCCGCATTCACAAAGTCATAGCCGTAGCCTTCTGGAAGCGCGGGGGGATCGGCAAACGAATACAATCCCGTCAACGGCGCCTCTTCACCATAGAAGTAGGCAACATCCGCTACC
>CAYGOX010000072.1:0-6783 GCA_964351485.1 uncultured Halioglobus sp. | reverse complement strand
CGCCTCACCCTGCTGCAGCAGGAATGCGCAGCGAGCGAGGTAGTCGATCCAGGGCCCTGCCATTTCCGCCCAGGTTTCGTGACGCCCAAAGTTCTGTCCAAAAATCGACAGTGACATGCCGGGCCGCATATCATCCAGCGGCTGATGGACCGAAGCATGAATAATGGGTTTATTGACACCCAGCGAGAAAGCCCTGTCCGCGACGGGCTTGAGGTGCCGGGGCCCGTAGGCCCAGGGGGCAAGTGCCGACGTAAACATTTCCGCCGCCACCTGCTTGCGGCCGTACACGTTGGCCACCGATGCCGCACCGGCAAGATCTACCGAAGCACTTTGCGCGGGACCCACTTCAGGATCGAACATCCAGATCGCGCCCGTCGGCACATCGGCATGACTGCGCATCGCCATGTCATCTCCCAGCGAGAAGCGGAATGCTTCAAGGGCCTCGCTATAGACCGTGAGGCCACGGCGATGCGCCTGGTCCGCCAGTGTTTCATAATGTGATTCGACCAGTAGCTCACTGATCGTTTGACGAAAATCCCAAAGAAAGGCGTCTGACGCTTCGGACGACGAAACCACTCTTCCTGTCAGCGCCGGCATCCATGGAACAGGGTCGTAATTGCGTAGACGCCTGAACTGCGCAAGAAAATCGTCTGTCCAGTTCTGCGGCCCCACTTCATTGCTGTCGATCATAAGGCTGTCCAGGCCACGGCCCTCTACCGACCGCCCCCCCAGCACATTTTCAAACTGCCCAAGGTACTGCTCGATGTAGCGGCCGACATGCTCACGATTTAACTTGTCGACTTCCAGCCCTGTCCCACCCGCAGAGGCAGCGTGATTCTGATGACCGAGCAGCGAGTAGCCAAAGCGCAAGATCAACCAGTCACCCGGCGGAGCCTGCCACTCTAACAAGCCGTCCTCGCGCAACATCGGCGTGAGATCAATCACCGAGTCCGGCGCTATCACGAACTGCGGCGCGGTACGGGCAGTTACAAGTGCGTAGTAATCTCCGGCGACCGTAAAGCCCGCCTTCGCCTCGAATCGATCAACACGGGGGGCACGCCTGACTGTCAACTCTCTGAGCAACAAGGGGCGATCCGCAGCAACTTCTCCAAACAACGTATGATAATCAGACTGATTCACGCCGGGCGCTACCGTACCCCAGGGAGGAGACGTTGAGGCTGCCGGAGTACGCAACACAACGCGCAGAAATCGCGCGCGCACGGGATTGAAACCCACCGTCACCTGTTGTGCGGCTCCGACTATCGCATCCGCTATCCGCGCAAAGGACTTCCCATCCTCGCTCGCGTGCACGATGACGGCGGTACCGGGAAGATCAACGGCAACTGTTACCGAGCGCACCTCCTGTTCTTCCGGGTATTCCAGCCGTACCCAGTGTCTATCCCCACGTCCGCGCGCGACCAGTTCTACCGCTGTTTCAATATCTCCATCAATCAGCGACTCCCACGACAGCGATCCGGCACTGGATTTCACGACCGGTCGTTCGGCAATCGGTTCATCAGCCAGGGGAAGCGGTATCGCAATCACCGCGGTGTCTACGCAGAGCTCTGGCTGACTGTCGTGCTCGGCTGCGCCGGTCAGCCTGTCGTGCGAAGAGGGAACAAACTGAAAAGGCCCGGTCGTGCTCGGCAATGGCGCCAGGGGACCGCGAAACAGGGTACCACCACGCAGACGGGTTTCGCTCCACACATATTTTTTCATCGCATGCGCGGGTTTGACCCAGGGGCCTCCCGTGAGGCTCCAGCCGGGAGAAGAGAACACACCGAATTCCAAACCCAGTTCATCAGCCAACGCAGACGCCTGCTGCATTCTCTGACCCCACTGTTCCGACAGGTAGTCATTCTGCTGTGGAACTACCGCGGGGAGCGAGAGCCCTACATCGAGGTTGTGCACACCGGCAAGGCCAATGCGTTTCATCCAGCGTAGATCCCGCTCGATGCCCTGCGCCGTGACATTGCCGTTCAGCCAGTGCCACCAGGTCAGAGGCCTGGCGGCATCGGGTGGGTGCCGAAGCCCGTCCTCAAGCGAAGGCTCCCCGGTTGCAGAGAGCATCGTCGAGACAAGCAGGCACGATAAAAATACGATGAGTCGTTGCACCGAGGCAGTATACCTCGTACCGGACAGGCAGGGCTAAACAGCTGACGCCGGCGCCGACAAGATTTTCCCGTGTGCTATGCCACCTGGCCTGACGCGAACCATCCGTAAATAAAGGCCGTCCCGCTCCGGTCGGCTATTAAAACCGGGGACAGACCAGGAAAACCGGGGACAGACCACGATTAATTGCGGTCAAACGCGATTAATCGTGGTCTGTCCCCGGTTTTTTGTGCCCGGTTTTTCTGTCCCCCCAACGTCGGTTGTCGATCAAGCTCCTGGCGCAGTAAGATGCCCGGTAACACAATAACCACGCCCGCGAGACCCCCATGTCCAAATTACAGTCCCTACTCCGCAAAGCGCTTGCAGGAGCCCTTGTTTTCATGAGCCTGATCTGGGCATCCCACGGTCACGCCGACGAGGAATCCACCCATTTTGTGCGACCCGATGTCCAGGCCTACCTCGACAATCTCGCGCAGAACCCCCGCCCAAAATTAAATCGCCAGATGCTGGCTATCATTCGCAAACTGCCACCCGAAAGAATGATGAGCACGAGCGACCTGCCTGTAGGGACACTGGAAGTCGTCAAGGATGTCAGCATGCAGGGCCCGGGGGGTGAGATCAAAATGCGCCTGTATGATCCACGCAAAACCCGTGAACCTTCACCCGTGGTCGTCTTTTACCACGGCGGTGCCTTCGTGGTGGGCAGTATCGACACCCATTCTGGCCTGACCGCAGAGATGGCTCGCCAGCTCGATCTTCCCGTCGTCTCCGTTGAGTACCGCCTCGCGCCCGAACACCCCTGGCCGGCAGCGCCGGACGATGCGGAGGCTGCCGCGCGATGGATTGCAGAAAACGGCAAGGCGTTTGACCGCGAATTCACCGGCCTGGTTATCAGCGGCGACAGCGCAGGCGGAAACCTGACACTGGTCACCACCAAGGCATTGATGGACAAGCCGGCGAAGCTGCCGGTTGTTATGCAACTGCCCATCTATCCGGCATCGGATCGAACCAAAAAGTACCCTTCGCGACGCCTGTTCTCCAAGGGCTATGCGCTCGACCTGTCCGACGATGACGAAGATTATTACGCCGCCGCTCCAGACAGCCCGCGCGCCTCACCTCTGCTCGCCGATCTCGGCAATATCCCGCCAACCCTGCTGGTGACCGCCTCGCTGGACCCACTGCGCGACGAGGGCCGGGCTTACGCGGCCAAGCTGGTCGAGTCTGGCGTAAACACGCTATATTTTGAGGCCAAAGGCAACATCCATGGCTTTGCCACCTACCGCAAGGCCATACCTTCGGCGCAACAGGATACTGTGGAGTTTTTGCGGCTGGCGCGCGAGATGCTCGATGGCTTGATTACTGAGTAATTGCACCGGGATTTTGGTAGGGGAAAGATTCAAGATGGCATTGAAAGGGAGACATCCCTGTTTCACATAACTCGCGCCGCAATCAGCCGACCAACACCTTCGCCTTTTCCCGAATCCGCGGCCATGCCTCTACTGCATCTGCGAAACGCGCTGTGAGGTTACGAACGAGATCGAACAGCGCCGACTCTTTCAGGTCAGGATAATCTTTCGCAGTAACCGTAACTTCTTTGCGGCTGAGAGAGTGAAAGATTTTCTTCTGACGCGCTTCGAGAAGCTGCCGCCATTCCGAGTGATCCGCCGAAATCTCGCGAAGCTGTTCCATCACCTGGCTTGCGCTGGCGACCTGCTGTTCTGCAAGCTCCCTTCGGAAGGCCGCGCCAAGACCTTCATCCGACATGCCCCCAAGGTCTCGCATGACTCGCACAAGCGAAGTAAGCCGCTGCTCAGGCAATCCGATCGCGTCAGGCGGCAGCTGTTTACCAATATGGTTTCGCAGCAAGTTGATATCTCCGCTATCCCCCTGCCATTCAAAATGTCCCTCGCGTTTTTCGATCGGCAGGTGCGGCACCGCCCAGTTGTAATCAAGCGCGAGGGAGCGTGGATAGAGAAATTCAACCATGGATCCAAAAAGACCGTCTCCGCCGCGCCCCGCCGGCATATAGGGCGGCACGAATACAGTGTTTTCCAGCCCGGTGACTCCCGACATGCTACCGCGCCTCGATAGTCTGGCCCTGGACCATCCCAGCCAGCAAATTCGATTGCGCAAAGCACTACGAACGCCCCCGGGAGCGGCGAGAAGTGACTGCCGCGAATCTCCCTTGAGGAGCAACGCCCAGGACATATTCGCGGTGCCAGGATCGCCGTAGGTGCCACACTGGGTTAATAGCACCCGGCTGGTGTTATCGAGCCCGTGTAGCTGCCTCGCTTCACTGCCTGCTAGCTGGGTTGCTGCAGGATCCTCCATACCGAGTTCTTTCAGAGTACCGAGGACGTTTCTGCCAAGGCACCGCAGATGTCCGGCCAAAGGGTCTTCGTGACGACGCTTACTCACGGACAGCCACGCCTCGTTAGACGGATAAAACACTGCCTCTCCTTCATTCTCCATGAACGCGACACCGGACTCAGGCCGTGGCGGTTCATAAGCGCGAAGCAAGACATCGTCATCGATCATCAACACACGGCGGTCAATCGCGAGCAATTGGCACAGCGATCGGGGAATACTGTAGGTCTTCAGATCGCCCCATTGGTGCTGGTCAAGCAGAAAGCGAATTTCTCCCGCGTACTCTGGCAGCTCGCTGATAAGCCCCCGGACCAACTGCTCTCGCTCGGTAAGACCAAAGTAGTTGATAGACGCCGCGTGCCGACGATTGAAGGCATCAACCAACGCACGGTTTTTCGCAGCGTTCCCGGAGTGCCTGGAATCATCAATGACATAGAAGCGCTCGTGCAGGTCGAGGTCGACATCGTCCGCCAACGTCGACAGCAATCGCTGCAGCGCCTCGGGCCTGTCGCAAGTATTGATAAAAGCGCGCGACAGTGCCGGTGCAATTTCAGCAGCGGTATCCAGGTTAAACCCGGCCGTAAGTTCACCTGCCTCCACCATCACACCCGCTTCTCGCATCTGGTCGAGTACCCGCAGAACACCCAACGTTTTACCGTCCAGCTCCGGTATGCGCCGTACGAGACTTTGGGCGTGATCTTCCAGGGTCTGGAAATGCCTGCAGTGCTGCAGGGCGGCGGCGACGTCATCGCTTACCGCAATCTGTCGGGGTTTACGGTTATTGACCAGCAATACACCGCCTGTGGGCAGCGGCACCACCGTACATTCATCGAAAGCGTACAGCCTGTTGTCGGAAAGACCGGATCGCCCGGTTGCCTTCGCAGAGGGGGAAGACTCTCCAGTGACGCCATGGGCGTACGAGTAGGAAATGTTTATCTGGTCACTCATGGCGCTTTATGCCGGTCAGCAAAAATCCGGATGCACATTCGTGGCAACCGGGACTTCGGTGAAACCTCTTCTGATCGTATACCGATACGAGATAGAGGTATAGCACTGACGGGCGCCTGCCTCCTGGCAGGAGGCCGGTTATACGAACTAGAGCGACATATCCTTAATCACCGGCCACAGCCGCTGCTCCGCCAGCAGCGTGCAGAAGTACTCGTTCACCTGACAAATTCTGCCATCGCGTAACCGGAACACCATGCAGTACTCGTTGCCGTAGGGTTCGCCGTTGAACAGTACGCCGTTGCCCTCGAACTCGACGACCACGCGATCACCGTCGGCGATCACGCTGACTATCTTCGGCTGCATACCCTCGGGCATCAGCTCACGAAACGCGCCGATGGTGGCAAGGATCGTGTCGTGTTCACGCACGCCGGCGAAGCTGCCGAACCCCCTGGCCAGGGTGTAGGCGTCTTCGGTAATGCACCGGGCCGCCGACTCGGCATCACCCTTCCCCATTGCATCGATAAAGGCGAGCACCACCTGCCTGTTTTCTTCACTCACTGTTTTTTTCCTTCTAGTTGAGCGGTTCCTCACCGGCAAGAATTGTGCGATGCATCAGGCGGCCACTGTCTGGCGCATAGGGCAGCGCCCGGTGCATGGTACCGGTGTTATCCCAGATCAGCAGGTCGCCCAGTTGCCATTCGTGTCGATAAACATACTGGGGTTGTGTAGCCCAGTCACGCAATTTGGCCAGCAGCGCGCGACTCTCCTCGATGGTCACATCGCGCACATAGTCGCAAGTAGACCCCAACAGCAGTGACCTGCGACCGCTCTGGTGTCGCCAGACCAGGGGGCAATTCTTGGTGGGCACCTTCTGCCAGTGCACCACCTCCTCGTAATGCATCTCCGGGCGCACGTAATACTGCGACGTCTCCGCGCTGTGCGTCACCCGCAGCGGTTCATAGGCGCGCTTGTCCTCCTCGGAAAGGTCGTCATAGGCCGCGTAGGTGTTGGCGAACTCGGTCTGGCCACCCTCGGCCGACAACCTGATTGGACGCAGCAACGCCCCGAGGTTGGGATATTTCTGCAGCGAACCGTCGCTGTGCCACATCAGCGAACCCTTTAAATAGTCGGCATTCGCATTGACGTCACTATCGAGGGAAATTTTGTAAATACCACCCTCGCCCTCA
Source organism: uncultured Halioglobus sp. (assembly GCA_964351485.1). GTDB lineage: Bacteria > Pseudomonadota > Gammaproteobacteria > Pseudomonadales > Halieaceae > Marimicrobium. Next base: position 169 of record CAYGOX010000072.1, on the reverse strand, counting down.
TTGTCGGGTATCGAACCCAGCGTGCGCGCGATGGCCACCTGTTGCTCATCGTCAATGTCCAGGTTGCGAAACACCACCACGCCGCGCACCTCGAGAATTTCACGGATGTCTTTGGCGTACTTGCCGCTGATGAGCGAGGGCAGATCGACGCTGATCTGGCTGGCGATAC
>CAYGOX010000071.1:0-13254 GCA_964351485.1 uncultured Halioglobus sp. | reverse complement strand
TCGGTGGGCGTGGATCATGTCGATGTGGCCGCGTTGACCGCGCGCGCGATTCCCTTAGGTTACACGCCGGGTGTGCTGGTAGAGGCGACGGCCGATACCGCGTTTGCGCTGCTGCTGGCGGCCGGCCGGCGTATTGTCGAGGCCGACCGCTTTGTGCGCGCCGGACACTGGCGCGAGGGCGAACCTTGGAGCCCGGATTTTTTTCTCGGCAAGGACCTGGCCGGTGCAACGCTCGGCATTGTCGGACTCGGCGCGATCGGACAGGCAGTGGCGCGGCGCGCACAGGCCTTTGGTCTGTCGGTACTGGGCTGGACGCCGTCGGGGCGCGCGGTGGAGGGTGTCACCAGCCTGCCGCTGGACGAGGTGCTGGCGCGCAGTGATTTCGTGTCTGTACACGTTGCGCTTGCCCAGGCGACGCGCAACCTTATCGACGCGCAGAAACTGGCCCTGATGAAACCCGGTGCGGTCCTGGTGAATACGGCGCGCGGTGGTATCGTGGATGAGACGGCGCTGTGCGATGCGCTGGAGCGCGGACACCTGTTCGCCGCAGGGCTGGACGTGTATGCCACCGAACCCCTGCCTCGTGACCACCGACTGTTTCAGCAGCCTTCGGTGGTGCTCGCACCGCACATCGGCAGTGCAACCGGTCGCACGCGCGCCGACATGGTACGCCTGGCGGTGGCCAACGCGGTGGCCGCGCTACAGGCGCAGCCGATGCCGCACTGCGTTAATCCCGAGGTGTACGCGCGTTAGCTGACCGCGTTCAGGGGACAGTGGGGAGAGGGCGCAGGGCGCGTGGTATCGCCTTGCGCAGGTTCTGGTCGATCGACTCGGGGTCGGCCTGGTTCGCGTTTTCCACGATCTCGGTCAGCGTGACCTGCCAGACCACGAGCTGGCTCATGGCGTCGCGCAACAGTAACTGCAGTTCGGTGGTTTCCTTCACCCCGCCCAGCGCGATCGCGTTGTCGCGCGAGGCCTGGTCGACTTTGCGGTTGATCGTGGTCGGGGGGTGGTAGGTGAGATTGCTCGCTTCATCCCCGGACACGCCCTGTCGGATGCCGCTGCCGTAGCGGTACCCCACGGTAAATTGTGCGCGCTGCGGATCCAGCGTGTAGCCCTTGTCCTGCAGCGTCGCGTCCACCGCGGCGCGAACAGACGGGTCGAGCGGGCGTCCCGGTTTGGAGCGCCCGTTCTCGTGGGTGACGGGCACCGTGTGCCACATGTAGTAGCGGTAGTCTTTCGCGGCAAACGCCTCTGCCTCGTCCGGCTGGATATCCACCGGGCTGCAGGCGACGAGTGAGCACAGGAGCAGCGCGATGCTGGCGAGGTAAGTCCGGGTCCCCATGGTGTAATCCTTTTCGTTGGTCGAATCGGACGAGCCGTCTTGTCGAGCTCGTGAGCGCAGACTGCCGTGCCCGCCGGGCAATTGCAAAGTGTAATTTTGTCGGGTGATTTAGAGATTACCCTTTGTTAGCATTCTTGGATATAACTACAAGTTATTTCTGGGGAAAAGATGATTTCGAGGAAGCTGATCCGCACCGATCTGAACCTGCTGGTAGCCCTGCAGATTCTCCTGGAAGAGCGGAACGTTACCCGCGCGGCAGAGCGACTGTCCGTCTCGCAGCCGGCGCTGAGCAAGACCCTGCAGAAACTGCGCGACTCCTTCGATGACGAGTTGTTCACGCGCACGGCCCACGGCCTGGTGCCGACGCCGCGCTCTGAAGAACTTGGCCGCGAGCTGCCCGCGCTGCTGGAAACGGTGGAGCGTGTCCTGGGCGACACGGATTTCAGCCCGGATACCTACGCCGGCAGCTTCAAGCTGTTGATGCCGCCGATTCTCTGTGAATCCCTGCTGCCCAACCTCATGGCCGACCTCGCGGTGATCGCCCCCAATGTCCAGATCATCATGGCGGAGGTACCCCCGGACTACCAGGACCAGCTGAAAAAGGGCGAGGCCGATTTCGCCGCGTTCGTGGCTACCGAAACCGACCGCGATATTCATGCCGAGCCCATCGCCGCCATCGCGCCGCGCTGCTACATGCGCCTCGATCACCCGCTCGCGAAGAAGGAAATGGACCTGCAGGATTTTCTGGCCTATCCCCACCTGCGCCTCTACCTCCCCGGACTCACCCGGCAGAACACCAGCATGGTGGACGACGTACTGGGCCAGTATGGTGTGCATCGCAGCATCGTCCTGGAAACCACCCAGTTCTCCTCCGCGGTCGGCGTGCTCACCCGCACCGACAGCCTGCTGGTTGCCAATGCCGGCTTCCAGGAAGGCGGACTGTACCGCGAGCGCATCACCGGCCAGGAAATGCCGGCTGAGTTGCAGCGCATGATCCGCAACACCCACAGCGGCAACCGCGGCAAGATGTCACTGATGCGCCACACGCGCACCTCGCGCAGTGCGCCGCACCAGTGGATGCGTGCGCTGCTGATGAAGCACCTCACCAACTCCGCCGAGGTCATCAAGAGCGACCCGTCGCCCAAGGACCTAGAGTCTGACGGATCGGCGGTAGGCGCGGGGTGACATCCCGATCGTCCGGGTAAACAGCCTGGAGAAGTAGAGCTGGTCCTCATAGCCCAGCTCGGCAGCCACACCTTTCACACTGAGCGCCGTGCTGTCCAGCAGGTGGCAGGCGTGCTCCATTTTCATGTTCAGAAAGTGCCGTATCGGTGAATAGCCGGTCAGCGCCTTGTACTTGGTGACAAAGTGGTAGCGAGACAGGCGCGCTGTCGCCGCCAGCGTATCGAGGGTCAGCTGCTGCGTGATGTTCTCGAGCATGAAGGTCTGCACGGCATCGAGATCGAAGCTGCGCTGGCTGTTGGCCTCGGCCCGGCGCACCTCCAGCGCCACGGTCGTCAGCAGGTGGCGCAGCTGGTTGGAGGCATTGATAAATGCCCCCGTGTTGTAGCCCGTCCTGCGTACGCTCAACAGGCCCCGGAAGAGGCCGATGAGTTGTGGTGAGACGCCGGCGGTCGTCACCGGCGCCTCGTCGGGTCGCGGCGCCACAAACTGGTTGAATACGCCCGCGCTGGAGCCCTGGAAGTGCACCCAGTAAATCGACCACGGACTTTGCGGATCCGCCTCGTACCGGTGGGCTGCACCCTGGGGCAGCAGCAGGACCTCGCCTGCACCAACCTGGCCACGCCATTGACCGGTCTCGGCGTGGCCGCGTCCTTCAACGCAATAAATAAGCAGGTTGTCGTCATGCTGTTCGCGCTGCATGCGGTGGCTCTGGGCGCTGGGGTAGAAGCCCATGGCGGTGGGATAGCACTCGTTGGTCAGGGGGTGCCGGGACAGTTCACCGAGCATGAAGCCCGGTGTCAGGAAGCGGATACCGTTGGCGGGTAACGGCCATTTCGAGGGGGCGCTCACTTGCTCGGGCTCCGGTGGGGACGGTCGGTGGAAGGCGGTAGACGAAATATAGTCCATAATATGCGCAATTTCTTCCCTTGGACAGCCTCGGTACGCGCGCTACGCTGGTGCGTTACTGTTGATCAACTAATCTGAAAGCTGCCGCAGCGCCCGCTGCTGCGAAGACAAGCAGGAGTAATCCGCCATGGACACCAATAACGACGAATTGACTGCCGCACGCGAAGAAATCGAGGCCATGATGGCGCGCGCCCGTGCCGCGCAACAGCAGATCGAAAACTACACGCAGGAGCAGGTCGATGAGTTGATTACCGCCATGGTCTGGGCGGTAGCGCGCGAGGACCGCTCCGAGGAAATTGCCCGTTTCACGGTCGAGGAGACCCAGTTGGGTAATTACGAGGGCAAGTACCTCAAGATTCACCGCAAGACGCGGGCCACGCTGCTGGATATTATCGACGACAAGTCGGTGGGCGTGATCGAGGAACTGCCCGAGCGCAATATCGTCAAGATCGCCAAGCCTGTAGGCGTGATTGGCGCGCTGTCGCCCTCCACCAACCCCGAGGCGACGCCGGTGATCAAGGCGATCTCCGCGGTGAAGGGGCGCAACGCCATCATTATCGCACCGCACCCGCGGGCCAAGCTCACGAACAAAAAAATCTGTGACTATATGCGCGACGCCATCACGGCGATGGGCGCGCCGGCCGACCTCGTACAGAGCATCGATGTACCATCACTGGACAAGACCAACGAACTGATGCGCCAGTGTGACCGTGTGCTCGCGACCGGCGGGGGTGCGATGGTGAACGCCGCGTACTCTTCAGGTACACCTGCGCTTGGCGTGGGCGTGGGCAACGCGGTGATCACCGTGGATGACAGCGCCAACCTCGACGAGGCCGCGGAAAAAATCCGTACCTCCAAGACGCTCGATCTCGCGGCTTCGTGCTCGTCTGACAACTCGGTGATCGTGTTCGAGTCGGTTTACGACGAGTTTCTGAACAAGCTCAAGGCCGAGGGCGGATATGTGCTCTCGGAGACAGAAAAGACCAAGCTCCAGAATGTGTTGTGGCAGGACGGCCATATCAATGCGGCCATCGTCGCCCAGCCGGCGGCGGTCATCGCGGGCAAGGCCGGCTTTGACCTGCCCGAGGGGCGCGAGTTTTTGATCATTCCAGAAACCGGGGCCGGTCCGGACCACCCGTTCTCGGGCGAGAAGCTCACCGTGACCATGGCCTTCTACAAGGTGAAGAACATCGACGAGGCCATCGACCTCACCAATCGGATTCAGGCCTACCAGGGGCAGGGCCACAGCTGCGGTATCTACTCCTACAACGACGAGAACATCATGAAGCTGGCGCTGGCCACGCGCACCTCGCGCGTGATGGTCAACCAGCCGCAGGCTGCGTCGAACAGCGGAAACCTGTGGAACGGTATGCGCCAGACCTTCTCACTCGGTTGCGGTTCGTGGGGTGGTAACAGCATCAACCACAACATCACCTGGCGTGACCTGATCAACGAGACCTGGGTGTCCCGGCCGCTGCCCGAAACCAAGCAGCTGCCGCCCGACGAGGAGCTGTTTGGCTCGGTGATGGACAAGATCTAGGCCGCTGCCGGCGCAATGGATTTCTCTCTCACGGAAGATCAGCTCGCGTTCGCGGACAGCGCAAGGGCGTTTGCACAGGGTGTGCTCGCGCCCGGCGCGGCGACCTGGGACGAGCAGTCAATTTTTCCCAAGGATGCCCTGCGCCAGGCCGGCGATCTGGGTTTCATGGGCATGTACACCCCCGAGTCCGCTGGCGGACTCGGGATGAACCGCCTCGATGCCAGCCTGATCGTGGAGGAGCTCGCCAGGGGCTGCACCACGACCGCGGCCTTTCTCACCATCCACAATATGGCCACCAGTATGGTGGGCAAGTACTGCACGGAGCCTGTCATCGAGCAGTGGTGTTACGACCTGTGCAGCGGCACCCGTCTCGCCTCGTATTGCCTGACCGAACCGGGAGCGGGTTCCGACGCTGCCTCGTTGCGCACCACGGCGACGGCGGACGGCGACGATTACGTGATCAACGGCAGCAAGGTGTTTATCTCCGGCGCCGGCGAAACGGACGTGCTGGTGGTTATGCTGCGTACCGGTGGAGAGGGCCCGAAGAGTGTGACGGCGGTACTGGTGCCGGCCGATGCAGAAGGTATTACCTACGGTAAAAAAGAACAAAAAATGGGGTGGAATGCCCAGCCTACGCGCACGATTACCTTCGAAGATGTGCGTGTTCCCAGGGCCAATCGCCTCGGCGCCGAGGGTCAGGGTTTCGCCATCGCGATGGAAGGTCTTGATGGCGGGCGGATCAATATCGCCACGTGCAGTGTCGGCACCGCGCAACAGGCACTGGAGGAAGCGACGGACTATGTGCGCGAACGGCGGCAGTTCGATACCGCGATCGCGGATTTTCAGGCGACCCAGTTCAAGCTTGCGGATATGCTCACCGAAGTCGTCGCTTCGCGGCAGATGGTGCGACTGGCTGCGCACAAGCTCGACACCGGCGACCCGAATGCATCGACCTACTGTGCCATGGCGAAGCGCTTTGCCACGGATGCGGGCTTCGCTGTCTGTAACGATGCGCTACAGCTGTTCGGCGGCTACGGCTACATCCGGGAGTACCCCATGGAGCGTCACGTACGCGACACGCGGGTGCACCAGATTCTCGAAGGGACCAATGAAATCATGCGCGTGATTATCTCGCGCAAATTATTAATGGAAGGCGCACTGGAGGTGATCAAGTGAGTTGGAGCAGCTCTGAAAAACTAAAAGTAGAAATACACGGTAATACAGCGCAGGTGACAATTGACAACCCGGGCGCGAACACCTGGGATCGCGAGAGTCTACCGGCGCTGAAGGAACTGGTGACAAAACTGAACGGCGACGATTCGATCTACGCGCTTGTACTGACCGGCCAGGGAGAGAAATTCTTCTCAGCCGGCGCCGATCTGAAACTGTTTGCCGACGGCGATCCGCAAACCGCTGCCGACATGGCGGCCTACTTCGGCGAGGCGTTTGAGACCCTTGCCGACTTCCGCGGTGTTTCCATCGCGGCAATCAATGGCTTTGCAATGGGCGGCGGGCTGGAAGTGGCCATGGCATGCGATCTGCGTATCGCTGAAGAGCAGGCGCAGATGGCGCTGCCGGAGGCCAAGGTCGGGCTGCTGCCCTGTGCCGGCGGCACCCAGCGATTGTCGTGGCTGGTCGGCGAGGGCTGGGCCAAGCGGATGATTCTTTGTGGTGAGCGCGTGAATGCAGAAACGGCGCTGCGTATCGGCCTGGTCGAGGAAGTGGTCGGCAAGGGAGAATCCCTGGCGGCGGCGATGAAGCTCGCCGAGCAGGCGGCCGAGCAAAGCCCGACCTCCGTGCGGATGTGCAAGGCGCTGGTTCACTCCGGACGTGACACCGTGATTGCCGAGGGATTGCAGGGCGAGCGCGACCGGTTCGTGGAATTGTTCTCGACCAATGACCAGCGCGAGGGCGTCAATGCCTTTCTCGAAAAGCGCAAGCCGGTCTGGACCAACAGCTAGCGTAACACCCACTTCACAGGGAGCGTTCCATGGCAGAGCAACCGATCCTGTTCGACGAATTGCCGGCCGCTGCCGGCAAGATCGGGCGCGTCACACTGAGTGTCGCGGCCACGTTGAATTCACTGACGCTGGAGATGGTCGATCTCCTGCAGGCACAGCTCGATGCCTGGGCGGTAGACGACTCTGTCGCGGCAGTGTTTATCGAGGGCGCGGGAGAAAAAGCATTTTGCGCCGGTGGTGATGTGCAGGCGCTGCATGCGTCGGCCGTGGCCACTCCCGGCGGTCCCTGCGAATACGCCGAGGCATTTTTCACTCGCGAATATCGCATGAACTATACCTTGCACACCTATGCCAAGCCGGTGGTGTGCTGGGGTCACGGTATTGTTATGGGCGGCGGGCTGGGCGTGATGGCCGGCTGTTCGCATCGCGTGGTAACACAGAAAACCCGCATTGCGATGCCGGAGGTGACGATAGCGCTGTTCCCTGATGTCGGTGGCACCTGGTTTTTGAATCACATGCCTGGCAGCACAGGATTGTTTCTCGCGCTGACCGGTGCGTCGATCAACGCGGCCGACGCGATTTACACGGGCATTGCCGATCGCTTCATCGACAGCGAAAAGAAAGACGAGGCGATCGAAGGTTTACTGCGCCAGTCGTATACCGACGACGCGTCATCAAATCACGCGCTGGTGCACAGTGTCCTGCGGCCGCTGGCGCAGGCCAGCGTCGGCCAGTGTCCGGCCGGTCAGGTCGAGCCGCACCTGGGTACGATCAATGCGCTGTGTGATGCAGACGATATTCACACGCTGGTCGATAACGTTACCTCAGTCAATACCGATGACCCCTGGCTTAGCAAAGCCAGCGACAGCCTGTCCCACGGGTCGCCGTTGGCGGCGCTGTGGATTCATCGACAACTGGACAGCGCACGACATGCTTCACTGCGCGAGGTATTCCAGTCTGAAATTCAGTTGGTGACGAATATCGTGCGGCATCCGGAGTTTGCCGAAGGCGTGCGCGCGCTGCTGATCGACAAGGACAGGAATCCGCAGTGGCAATTCGACAGCACCCGCGCCGTCGACGAGGCCGTGCTAGACGCGTTCTTTACGGCACCCTGGCCCGCGAATCCGCTGGCTGATTTGTAACGCACTCGACGAAGGAGGGAAGGTCGTGGCGAAAGTAGCGTTTATCGGATTGGGCAACATGGGCGGGCCGATGGCAGAAAACCTGCTGCGGGCGAAGCACCAGGTGACGGTGTTCGACCTGTCGGAGGCGGCCTGCGCCGCGATCGCGAACAAGGGTGCAACGGTGGCCGACAGTGCGCGGGCTGCCGCCAACGGCGCCGATTATGTGATATCCATGTTGCCCGCGGGCAAGCATGTGGCGGCGACCTATCTCGGCGACGATGGACTGCTGGCAGTACTGGATGCGCAAACTACGGTGCTCGATTGCAGCACGATTGACGCTGCCACGGCGCGCGAGGTGGGCGAGGCCGCGGCTGCACAGGGTATCGGCTTTATGGATGCGCCGGTTTCCGGCGGTGTTGCCGCCGCGGCTGCCGGAACCCTCGCGTTCATGTGCGGCGGCTCCGCCGAGACGTTTGAGAAGGCAAAGATCATCCTTGCCGACATGGGTAAAAACATTTTCCACGCCGGTCCCGCCGGCGCCGGCCAGGTGGCCAAGGGCTGCAACAATATGTTGCTGGCCATTCACATGATCGGTACTGCCGAGGCACTGGAGATGGGCGCGCGCAACGGGCTTGATCCCGCGGTCCTGTCCGAAATTATGTTAGCCAGCTCCGGGCGCAACTGGTCGCTGGAAGTGTACAACCCCTATCCGAACGTGATGGAGAATGCGCCTGCGAGCAACGATTACCGGCCGGGATTCATGGTTGACCTGATGGTGAAAGACCTGGGCCTGGCGATGGAAATCGCCGAGCAAAGTGGCGTGGATAACCGCATGGGTCAATTGGCGAGGGAGTTGTACACTGCCCACCAGGAAGCCGGTCACGGCCAGCGGGATTTCTCGGGCATCCTGCAGCGGTTGCAGGACTAGTCTGCGGTAACCGGACGGCGTCCTGTCAGTGCGCTACATCGAGCGCGCCGAATTGCTCCTGGAAGCTGTCTTGTACCGTGGATTCAACAGAGCGTGCTTTATCCAGCGCGTCCTGGTGCCCCTGCGAGATAACGGTCTTTTCACTGCCGCTGCCCGCCGCCTGCACCATCACCCAGATAATCACACCCAGCGACAATACCATCGAGATTATTCTCATAGTGTTTCATCCCTCCCCCTTTGGGACTGACGCTAATGTAGCACGCCCGTGACGGGCGGTGCACTACGCAAAAGCCGGTAGCCGGTAACGAACTGTCGGTGACTCTGGCCTTTCCTGCCATGGTCGCGGTCGCCCCTTGCGCGTAGCCTCAGGGTTCTGTTTCGCAATACGGGTTTTCTGCCATGTCGTTTGTCACTGTCGAGACTCCGATGGAAGGAGTAAAACTGGTCACGCTGAACCGGCCGGAGCGCATGAATGCGATGGCGTTCGATGTAATGGTTCCGTTCAAGGAAGCACTGGAGGAAATCAGCTTCGACAATGATACCCGCGTTGTCGTAGTCACCGGTGCCGGCCACGGGTTCTGTGCCGGTGCTGACCTGGAAGATCCGGGCTGGATGGATATTTTTGACGGCCTCACGATTCCCGGTATCGCCCGTCGGGCGATGCGCATCCTCGACGACGTGATCAAGACCATTCACGACATGCACCAGCCGGTTATCGGTGCGATCAACGGTCCCGCCATTGGTGGTGGTTTCTGCCTCGCCATGGCGACCGATATTCGCATCGCTTCGGACACGGCGTACTTTCGCCCCGCGGGGATCAACAACGGGCTGACCTCGGCAGAGCTCGGCTTGAGTTATTTGCTGCCGCGCGCCATCGGCACCAGCCGCGCATTTGAGATCATGCTGACCGGGCGCGATGTGCATGCGCCCGAAGCGCAGCAGATGGGTATCGTATCGGAGATGCTGCCGCAGGAAGAGCTGTTGCCGCGGTGCTATGACATTGCTCAGCGCATCTGCGGTTTCAGCCAGCTCGGCGTCGAACTGAGTAAGCAAATCCTGTGGGCCGGCGTCGACGCGGGCAGCCTGCACAGCCACATGAACCACGAGGGGCATGCGCAGTTGTTCGTGCGCATGACAACGCAGAATTTTGAAGAGGCGATCAAGGCGCGCAAGGAGGGCCGCAAGCCCGATTACAAGGACTAGGTGAAACCGGGTCAGTCGGTGGACGAGGTCATAACGCCTGCCAGTAATTTCGAATCCCGGTTCTGCCAGACCCACAGCATCACCGGCCCGAGGGTGGGCACCAGTAACACGCTCATCTGGTAGCCCAGCCCGATCACGTTGGCGTCGGGCACCCACACCCCCGGTTGCTCCATGAAGCGTGTGCCCAGCGCTACCATCAGCTCTTTCATGCACAACAGCAGCAGGCCCAGGGCCATCAGTGGGTACAGGACGATGAGACCCCACATAAAGCGGCCGGTGTACTCCGATTGCGGCGTGGCGAAATGCAGCGCAGCGTAGAACGGCAGCGAGTAGGAAATCAGCCGCGTGTTGATCGGGAAGCCGACGCGATACTCGGCACCTTCGGCGCTGACAATTTCACCACCGCTTTCGCCGAAATGGGTCAGCAGCAGGGCCTGTTTACCGTCGACGTAGAACGAGTGAACGACATCGGGAAACCAGTTTGTCAGGACCGTGCTGACAAAACCCACCGCGGGTCTTGCCAGGGGTTCGCTGGCGACCGTCCACAGTCCGAAGCAGGGGATGATCAGTACAAACACAAACAGCAGAAACTGGCGAAGATCCTGTCGTTCAGGCACCGGCTGCCTCCGCCGGCACAGGCCGCTGGCGCGCCAGGTAGCGCAGGTAAACGATAAACACGATCAGTACGTCGAGCATAATCAGCGCCGGCCACAGGTACAGGTGAATCCACTTGAAGGCGTCCATGTTCCAGTCGCCGAGATAAAACAGGGAAATGATGCGCACGATATTCAGGCCCTGGACTGCGAGAAAACCCAGGACAATTGCCAGGGCGCGTGATTTCCACGGTGCGGGAAACGCCAGCACTGCCGCGATGAGAACGATGGTGGCCTCCACGCCATTGCAGCCCGCCTCAATCGAAACGGCAAAGCCTGTATCTACAAAGCGCAGCACTTTGCCGTAGGCGATCACCGTATCGTCGAACGGCGTAATCAGCATCGCGCTGATTCTGGCCAGGCTCTCGGTAAACGGGATGATCACGTGCTGCTGCACCGGCACCAGCATCTCCAGCGTGAACAGGCCGATCAGAACGACCAGGAATACTCCGATAAACCGCTTCAACAGCACAACCCTTTGTCAGTCCAGCGGTATCCTAGCACGGCTGTGAAACCCTCAGAGATCGAACAGCAACTTGACGATGAACACGCATAGTACCGCGTTGAGCACGATGCGAATCAGCGCCTCACCGCGTGAGACGGTAAAGTGTGCGCCAAGATAGCCGCCGATCGCGTTGCCCAGTGCCAGCGCGAGGCCCAGCACCCAGAGCAGTTCGAGCTGCGAGGCGAAAATTGCGAGCGCGACGACGGTGTATACCGCGATGATAAACACCTTGTGCATGTTGGTGCGGACAAGGTCCAGGCCCATCACACGATTGAGTATGGGCATGAGAATAAAACCCACGCCGATCTGGATAAATCCACCCCAGAAGCCGGCGCCTACCATCAGCAGGTGGCCGTTGATCAACTGCTTCCGGCTCGGTTGATGTTGCTGCGTGTCGCGCACCGGGCCGCGATCGAAATGCATAACCAGCATGACACCGATCATGACCACGGCAAGGACGCGGTTGAACCAGACGCCATCGAGCGAGGTACCCACCATAGCCCCGAGGGCCGCGCCAGGCACGGCGCACAGCGCCAGGCTCAGGCTCAGCCGAAAATCACTGAAGCCCTGCCGCGCGAAGGTCGCGATGGCGGTCAGGTTCTGCGCGAGGATGGCGATACGGTTGGTGCCGTTGGCGACAGGGCCGGGCACGCCGAGGAACACCATTACCGGCACGGTCAACAACGAACCGCCCCCGGCCATGACGTTGAGGAAACCCGCAACGATGCCCACGCCCGTCAGGAGCGCGAGCTGCCACAGCTCCAGTACAGGCACTAGACCGGCAACCAGGGCTCACGCATGGTCACGAACTCTTCTGCCGCGGTAGGGTGTATGCCGATCGTGGAGTCGAATACCGCCTTGGTGGCGCCGGCACGCAGTGCGATCGCAATGCCCTGCATGATCTCGCCGGCGTCGGGGCCCACCATATGCACGCCTACAACGCGGTCAGTGGCCGTCTCAACGATGAGCTTCATGAAGCTGCGCTCGTCGCGCCCGCTGATCGTGTGCTTCATCGGCCGGAACTCGGACTTGTATAACGTGATGTCGTCGAAAGTCTCCCTGGCCTGCGCCTCGGTAAAACCCACGGTGCCAATGTTCGGCTGGCAGAACACTGCCGTCGGGATGAAGTCGTAGTCGACCTGCTGGTCGAGATCGCCGAACTGACGTCGGGCGAAGGACATGCCCTCGGCCAGCGCCACCGGAGTCAGTTCGAGGCCGCCGGTGACATCGCCGAGGGCGAAGACGCCGGGCTCTGTTGTCTCGTAATGCCCGTCGACCTTGATCGTACCGTTTTCGTTCAACGCGACCGCGGTGTTCTCCAGCCCCAGGCCCGCCAGGTGCGGTTTGCGCCCGGTGGCGTACAGCACGACGTCGGCATCGATGCTCGAGCCGTCGGTCAGGGCAAGGTGCAGGCCCTGCGCGTCACGCGTAATCGATTCGACGTTGATATTGAATCTCAGGTCGACGCCGGTCTTGGGAATCTCCTGTGCCGCGTGCTGGCGAATATCGTCGTCGAAACCGCGCAGGAACAGCGGGCCGCGGTACAGCTGGGTGGTCTGGGCACCCAGGCCGTTGAAGATACCAGCGAATTCCACGGCGATGTAGCCACCACCGACAATCACGATACGCTCGGGGAAGGTTTCGAGGTCGAAGATCTCGTTGGATGTAATCGCGTGCTCGCTGCCCTCGAAGTCGGGTATGTGGGGCCAGCCGCCCGTGGCGATCAGCAGCTTTTCAGCGCGGTAGGTCTGGCCGTTGACGCTCACGGTATTGGCGTCGACGATGGATGCCCGGCCATCGATGACGGTGACATCGGTTCCCGAGAGCAGGTTGCGGTAAATTCCGTTGAGCCGCGCGATTTCGGCTTTCTTGTTGTCGCGCAGTGTGTTCCAGTCAAAGGCGGG
>CAYGOX010000070.1:6346-13390 GCA_964351485.1 uncultured Halioglobus sp. | reverse complement strand
CATGTCATCTGCCGCGGCGACACCTGATCGCCGGCATCTCACCACCCATTACCTTCCAGACACGGAGCTATCGCCATGGGGCCATTACAGGGTCTGACCATCATTGAAATTGCCGGTCTCGGGCCGGGCCCCTTCGCCGCCATGTTGCTGGCCGACATGGGTGCCAACGTTATCCGCGTAGAGCGGCCCGGTGGCGGGCTGTTCGGCGACATGCAGAACCTCAAGCTCGATATTCTCAATCGCAACAAGCGCTGTATCAGCATCAACCTCAAGCACGAGGACGGCGTGGCGACACTGCTGACCCTGCTGGAGAGCGCCGACGGGTTGCTGGAGGGCAACCGCCCCGGCGTTATGGAACGCCTCGGCCTGGGGCCCGATGTCTGCCTGGAGCGCAACCCGCGTCTTGTCTACGGCCGCATGACCGGCTGGGGTCAGGACGGGCCCATGGCCAGCGCGGCGGGCCACGACATCAACTACATCGCCCTGGCCGGCGCACTGCATCCCATCGGGCGAGCCGGCGAGAAGCCCGCGATCCCGCTCAACCTCGTCGGCGATTTCGGCGGCGGTGGCCTGCTGCTCGCCTTCGGTATGGTCTGCGCGCTGCTGGAGACAAAAACATCCGGCAAGGGGCAGGTAGTGGACGCGGCCATGATCGATGGCGCGGCAGCGCTGATGGCCAGCACCTTCGGCGCATCGCAGGTTGGATTCTGGACCGACGAGCGCGGTACCAACATGCTCGACTCCGGCGCCCATTTCTACGAGGTCTACGAGACGGCGGACGGGAAATACATCTCACTGGGATCGATCGAACCGCAGTTTTACGCCGCGCTCCTGGAAAAACTCGGCGACGAGGCGCAGCACTTCGAACAACAGTTCGACATGGAGAACTGGCCGGCGATGAAAGAGCGGCTGGCACAGATCATCAAGCGCAAAACCCGCGACGAGTGGGACGCCGTGTTCGAAGGCGCCGACGCCTGCTACGCGCCGGTGTTGTCGATGAGCGAGGTGCGCCATCATCCGCATCACCAGGCACGGGGCACGTTTGTCGACGATGGCGATGTGTGGCAACCGGCTCCGGCACCGCGTTTCAGCCGCACCCCCGCTGAGCTGCACACCGACCCGGCCCCGATCGGGGCTCACACTGAAGTAGTGCTGCGCGAATTCGGCTTCAGTGACGAGACCATCGCACAACATCTGGAAAGTGGCGCGGTGCACAGCAATAATACCTAGCGACATCACTGCCGCCAGGAGTTCCTGCCATGAACAACCCGACACCCGGTGAGTGCCGGTACGTCGATATCGACCCCGATACCAAGGCACTGGGAATCGCCACGGGCCCCATACCCGAACCGCGCGCCGACGAAGTGCTGATTCGCGTACATTGTGCCGGCATCAACCGCGCCGACCTCCTGCAGCGCAAGGGGTTTTACCCCCCGCCCGAGGACGCCTCGCCCATCATGGGCCTGGAAGTGTCAGGCACTGTGGAAGCGGTCGGCAGCGACGCGGGCGACTGGCAGGTCGGCGACAACATCTGCGCACTGACCCACGGCGGCGGCTACGCCGAATTCGCCGTGGCACCGATCGGCCAGTGCATGCCGATACCCTCAAACTACTCCATGGCTGAAGCCGCCGCTCTGCCCGAGGCGCTACTGACCATCTGGCACAACCTGTACCAGCGAGCCCGACTACAGCCGGGCGAAAACGTGCTGATACACGGTGGCGCGAGCGGCATGGGGTCGATGGGCGTAATGATCTGCAGTACGCTCGGCGCCAACGTCTACACTACCGCGGGCACCGATGAAAAATGCCGCGCTCTCGAAGCACGCGGCGCCAAACTGGCCATCAACTACAAGACCAGCGATTTCGAAGCGGTCCTGGTGGAGGCGGGCCTGGGCAATCGCATCGATGTCACGCTGGACATGATCGGCGGCGACTACATCCAGAAAAACCTCAACCTCGCCGCGCCCGAGGGCCGGATCGTCAACATCGCCTACATGAACGGCTTCTCGGCCGAGGTCAATTTCGCCAACCTGCTGATGAAGCGCGTCACAATGACCGGCTCCACCCTGCGCGCCCAGACCTTTGCGCAAAAGGCGGTGATGATGGCCGAGATCATGGAGCACATTTACCCACAGCTCGACAACGGCACCATCGTGCCCATTGTCGATAAAACATTCCCGCTGGAGGAAACCGAGGCGGCCCACGCTCACATGATGAGTGGTCAGCACATGGGCAAGATCATCCTCACCGTGCGCTAGTTAACCGCCGGGCGGCCGCTGCCCGGCGGCGGCACCGGCGCCACGCACCTGCAACATCTGTTGCATCTGCTGCATCATCCGGTCAATGGTAAAACTCGCCGTGGCCTGGCGTGGCGGAAACTCCCGAAACGTCATCAGCCACTTGCCCACTTCCTGCTGCGTCGGCACAAACAGCCACAACTGGTCGCCGAAAAAGCGCGCGTATAAGCCCGAATCAATCGACGTTTCATAGGGATCGGTGCGCAGGTTGATCGCACGCGGAAAGTTCAGGGGTTCACGCGGGCCGGACCAGCCATCCATCATGAAGGCGAAGTGAATCTTCCAGTCGTTCCAGCGCATGGCATTGAAGTTGGCGTTGTCGTCGAAGTAAAAAATATTGCTGCGCTTGCCCGGCCCCTTGCCGGCCAGCAGATCGGTTTGGTCGAACCCGTCCAGGTGAACCTTGTAGGTGCGTTCGCCGGCGCGGTGACCCTGCTTGAGCTTGGCGGCAATGCCCGGCTCTCCCGCGGCAGCCAGAAAGGTGGGCAGCCAGTCCTGGTGCGAGAAAATATCGTTGATCACCGTCCCGGGCTTGACCACGCCGGGCCAGCGGATCATGGCGGGGACCCGGAAGCCTCCTTCCCACGTTGACCCTTTTTCACCGCGGAAAGGTTCCGAACCACCGTCGGGATAGGTGTTGGTCTGCGAGCCGTTGTCGGTGCTGTACACGACGATCGTGTTGTCGGCGATACCCAGCTCCTCGAGTTTGTCCAGCAGCAGGCCGACATGGTAATCGTGTTCCATCAGGCCGTCGGCGTAGAGGCCGTAACCCGAGGCGCCCTGCCACTTCGGCGCCAGCCGCGTCCACACGTGCATGCGCGTCGAGTTGAACCAGACAAAAAACGGCTTGTCGTCGCGGTGCGCTTTCTCCATGAACGCCAGCGCCGCATCGGCAAACTCCTGGTCGACGGTTTCCATGCGCTTGCGCGTCAGCGGCCCGGTATCGGTGATCTTGCCGTCGGCAAACGAATGGATAACACCGCGCGGTGCAAAGCGTTTACGAAAGGAAGGATCTTTCGGATAGAAATAGGTCTCCGGTTCTTCCTCGGCATTGAGGTGGTACAGGTTGCCAAGAAATTCATCGAACCCGTGATTGGTCGGCAGGAATTCGTCCTTGTCACCCAGGTGGTTCTTGCCGAACTGCCCCGACGTATACCCGTGGGGCCGCAACAGGGTGGCGATGGTGGGGTCTTCCGGCTGCAGGCCGATATCGGCACCCGGCAGGCCCACTTTCAACAGGCCCGTGCGCAGCGGGTGCTGGCCGGTGACGAAGGCAGAGCGACCGGCCGTACAGCTCTGTTCACCGTAGTAGTCGGTGAACAGCGCCCCTTCATTGGCAATCCGGTCGAGGTTGGGCGTACTGCCGCCGAGCATACCGCGGTGGTAAGCACTGATGTTGGACCACCCGATATCGTCTCCCCAGATGACCAGGATGTTGGGCTTGTCCGTTTTGGCCTGGGCCAGCGCGCTGGCCAGCAGCAGGCAGGCCAGGACTATTCGGTGGGTCCACGGGAATCTGGGCATGGTTGCGCGCTCCTTCAAACGGGTTGTCTGTAGTTAAGGAAGGCGAGAGTAACCGATGGGCAGCCATTGAAAAGGGCCCTCAGGCGCGGCCGAGCAATTTCAGGGTACTGGTTCGGGTATGTCCACCAGCGTTTATTTGCTATCGTCGGTCAACGACCCGCGTCAAGACCAGCAGGGGCCAGCCATGCGCCTTTCCACCACCAGGCTTGTTGCAAGCCTTATCCTCCTGACCACGCTGCATGGCTGCGGAGGTGGCGGCGGCGGAAGCAATGCCCCGACCACACCGACGCAACCCGAACAGCCTACCCTGCCGCCGCCACCGCCGGAGCCGCCGGCTCCCGAAACCTTCACCCTGTCCGGGACCATTACCGCCTCCGGCAGCCAGGCCGTGGACAGCGACACCAACGACCCGACCCGCGTGGCCATCGCCAACGACGACCGCGACACCGCGCAGTTGATCACCAACCCCATCACGCTGGGCGGCTACGTAAACCGGCCCGGCACCGGGGCCGAGGGCCGCTCGTTCGAGGACGGCGATACCGACGACTACTTCCGCGTGGAACTGTTCGCAGGCCAATCTGTGAGCGTGATCGTGGCGGACTTCCTCGAAGCCGATGCCGACCTGTACCTTTACGACGACCAGGGCGACATCGTGGCACTGTCTATCGAGACCGGGGATTTCGAATCTGTCGTCGCCCCGGCTGACGGCACTTACTTCATCAACGTTCTGGCCTTCAGCGGTGCGACCAACTACATCCTCGCGGTCGGCGCACAGAGTGAAACCTTTGCCAGCATGCGCCCCACGCAGTATGAGCTGGTGCCCTACGAGGCGATTGTGAAATACCGCGACGGCATCACCGCCGCCGATGAATCCGCCGCCGACTCCGCGCTGGACAACGATATGGCGCTTGAACGTCGCGCCGGCGGCGGGGGCCGCAGCGGGTTGATGGCGCTGCGCCCGGATATCGCCGATGCGCGCCAGGCCATCCGCCGCTTTGGCAGCGCGCGCGACAAGCGCACGGCCATTGCCGATCCGCAGTTACTCGCGCGCTGGGAAACCCTGCTGACCATCAAGTCACTGCGCAGGGACCCGCGCGTGCAGTACGCCGAGCCCAACTACCGCGTCAGGGCGCTGGCCGAACCCAATGACCCGGGCTACTCCGCACAGTGGCACTACCCGCTCATTGCCCTGCCCGATGCCTGGGACATCACGACCGGCAGTCCCGGCGTTATTCTCGCCGTTGTCGATACCGGCGTGCTGCGCGGCCATCCCGACCTCGCCGGTCAGCTGGTCGGCGGCTACGATTTTGTCAGTGATCTGGAAAATGCCGGGGACGGCGACGGTATCGATCCCGACCCGGAAGATACCGGGGGCAGTGTCGGCGGTGAGTCGGGCAGTTTCCACGGCACCCATGTCACCGGCACCGTGGCCGCGCGCGGGGACAACCTGGTTGGTGTCGCGGGCAGCGCGTACTCCAGCCGCGTCATGCCGCTGCGCGCGCTGGGCGCCGACGGCGGCGGCACCACCTACGATGTGGACCAGGCCGTGCGCTACGCTGCGGGTCTGGCCAATGATTCGGGCACCGTCCCCGCGCAGACCGCCTCGATCATCAACCTGAGCCTGGGCGGCGGTCCCTTTCTCCAGTCATCCCAGGATTTGTATGACACGGTGCGGGCCGCCGGCATCGTCATGGTCGCCGCCTCGGGCAATGAGGGCAGCCTGGTGCCGAGTTTCCCGGCCGGCTACGAGGGTGTCCTGTCGGTTAGCGCGGTGGACAGCCAGCGCCGCCTCGCGCCCTACTCCAACTTCGGCAACCTGGTGGACCTGGCCGCGCCGGGCGGTGACAGCAGCGTCGACATCAACGGCGACGGCTATCCCGACGGCGTACTCAGTACCGGCGGGTCTGTGTCCAGCGGCAATCTCAGTTACGTCTACACGTTCCTCAACGGCACCTCGATGGCCGCGCCCCACGTGGCCGGCGTGCTGGCCCTGATGCGCAGCGTCAATCCGGCACTGACCCCGGAGGATATCGAGTCCCTGCTGGTGACGGGCGCACTGACCGACGACATCGGGTCACCGGGCCGGGACAACCAGTACGGGCACGGCATCATCAATGCGCAGCGCGCGGTGCTGGCCGCCCTAGAGGCCTCGGGTTCCTCACCGGTAGACAACCCGCGCCTTGTCAGCTCCACCAACACCCTCAACTTCGGGCCGAGCCTGTCGTCACTGGAACTGGTGCTGCGCAACGCCGGCAAGGGCGCCCTGTCGCTGCAGTCCATTACCACCTCCGCGCCCTGGCTGTCGGCGCAGCCGGTGAGCGTCGACACAGGGAACATCGGCACCTATGCCATCAGCATCGACCGGCAGATACTGCCACCGGGCATTTCATCGGCAGAAGTAATCGCCCAATCTTCCGTCAACAGCCTGGTTGTCCGCGTACTGGTGTCCTCGGCCACGGCCAATGCCGATACCGATGTCGGCGTGATTTATGTCCTGCTTTATGACCCTGAGGCGAACGAGCCCGTACAGCAGTTTTCCAGCAGCGGCGACGGCGCGGAATACGCTTTCGTGTTCGACGGTGTGGAAGCCGGGGAGTTTGAGATCATCGCCGGCTCTGACGCCGACAACGACCTGCTGATCTGCGACGCCGGCGAGGCCTGCGGCGCTTGGCTCACCACCGACCAGCCCATTCGAATAGCCGTGGACGCGGACATTGATGAACTGGACTTCCCGGTGGAATACCTCGTGGCGCTACCGAGCCTGTCACAGGCGGCAGCCGACAGTCAGCGGGATAAAAAGACGGTTAAACGGCTGCGCTAGGGGGCGACAGAGCGCCTACAGCGCATCGAGACGTTCGGCAGTGTCGGCCAGGCGCGCCTGCAGCCAGTAAATTTCATAATCGTTCTTGAGTCCCGCGCGCGCCTGCTCGAGCAGCACACTGAGCGCCTGCTGACGCAACAACAGGGCAGCGCGCTCATCGGGCTCTTCCTCGAGCACGATCTCCACGATATGCAGGGTTTTTACCGGCTCGTCATCCGACAGGTAATTCTGTGCCAGGCTCAACAGCGCTTCGCTGCCGGCCACCTCGGCCAGGTCGGCGTACACCTCGCGAACCGGGACCGGGTAGAGCTCCGTCGTGCTCTCAAACTTGAACCAGCCGGCGTAGTAATCCCAGATACTGCGCACCGCCCAGTCCACGCGGCCGTGATTCTGTACCAGATC
>CAYGOX010000070.1:0-6336 GCA_964351485.1 uncultured Halioglobus sp. | reverse complement strand
AGCTCCAGTTCCGAAGGGAGCCGGATCTCCTCCATCAACTCGTAGACCGACTTACCGTCGTTCATACCCTCAACGGTGGCGTCGTGCACGTACTGCACCGCGTCGCGAATTTTTGTCATGTCGGCCCGGATCTGCTCCGCGCCGGCTGTGGGATTGTGGTGGCCGGGGACAATGACCTCGGGCTCCAGCTTTAACAGCAAATCCAGCGAGCGGATGTACTCGACCGGCTTGCGAATTTTTTCACCACGCATGGTGAAGATATTGGGAAACTGCGGGAACTGGGGGCCGAAGAAATCACCGGAAAAAAGTATCTTCTGCTGAGGCAACCACAGAACGGCGTTGTCCGCGCCCTCGGCACCCGGAGTGCCGATCACTTCGAACTCCACCCCGCCGACAGTGAAGGCGTAGGTTTCCCAGTCACCCACGGTCACGGTCGGTTTGATACCGCCATAGCGCATCAGGTCAATGTCGGGACGATCCTCCCAGGCAGGCATCCACGGAAACAGCGTGCGGTTGCGCCCATGCTGGTAGGGTTCGAGTTCACTCAGGTAGCGCTGCTCCTCTTCGAAATCAGCGTGCGCGATAACCTCGGTGTCCTTCTCGCCCCAGTACCTGGCGCCGCCCACATGATCGGCGTGCGAATGCGTCAGGAGAATATGTGTGACCGGTGCATCGGAAACGGCCTTCAGCGCCTTTATCTGCTTTGGCACCTGCAGGACAAGCCCGGTATCGACGATCACATTGCCCTCGTCGGTGACGATCATTGCGGTGTTTGCCACGCCCGTTGCGTAGTAGATGTTGTCTGCGATCGGCCGCACTTCAACCGGGCGGTTGATCAGGTCGACGGCGCTGCCGTGGGTACCCTCCCCCGTGTCCATACGCTGCGTTGCGACTTCATTGATCACATCCAGCGCCTTGAGTTGGGCTTTCTTGCGCAACTGGGCCGAATCCATATCGAGCCACAGGAACAGGCCGCCCAGCGCCAACAACCCGAAGGCGACCAGCATCAGTCTTGCCACGAAACCGGACTGGCGCCGTCTGTCGATCACGGGTCTGCGCATCATACTACCTCGTCTCCTCTTCGTGGCCTACCTGGCCGTCTGGCTGTGCGGTGCCGGCGCAACAAAAATGGGGGATGACCACGCCCTTTGCTG
The DNA here is from genome assembly GCA_964351485.1 of uncultured Halioglobus sp. GTDB lineage: Bacteria > Pseudomonadota > Gammaproteobacteria > Pseudomonadales > Halieaceae > Marimicrobium. The sequence goes on along the minus strand of CAYGOX010000070.1, from coordinate 5,182 downwards.
CGCCGGTGCCAGACACTCTTCGTCCTTCGGTGTGCGGTAGTCACCATAGCACGGGTTGACCGCAATACAATTGCCCTGCTCGTCATACTCGCATCGCAGGTTGGCCGCGTTGATCATGGCGGTCTCCTGTTGTATCGCGCGCACGTAATAAACCACCTCGCGTCCGCCGGACAGAAATGCCTCGTCTTCGAACACCACATCACAGCCCGCCGCGTCGCCGTCACAGTCGAATACGCGCCACGGATCCTCGACAAGATCCCCGACATTCTCCGCCGGATTCACCTGTGGCGTAATCCGCACCACCTCGATGCGATCGATACCCAGACGTGTGTCGGACGGGTTGTAACACTCGCCGCGGCACAGTGCGTCGAGCCGCGTCTGACCGAGGCCGGCAATCGCGTGATCCGGACATCCCGGCTGTTGCTCAAAGGCCCCCATCGCGGCGACGCGGAACCGGGGATTCACCGCAGATTCTGTCTCTGAACCCATCGGCACCGACGCGCCGCCTTCGCGCAGCAGGTCAAACCACAACAGTATCCGGTCGCCCGACGTCGCGTACACTTCCCTGCGCTTGAGGCTGGACCAGATCGCATCGCGATCGCGCCCGTCACTGTGTGCGGCCACCAGACCGCCGGTCAGCCAGAATGAGTTTTGTCGCTCCATATTGCGCAGGTTCCCCAGCCCCACACCGGCAGGGTCGAACGGCACCGCGTACGGCACAGGCTCGGGGGCATTGCCGCCGCCGGGCAACGAGGCGGCGAACTCGCTGGAGACACCCACCGACTCCGTCATGTCCCTGCGCAGTATCTCCTTGTAGCCTGTCCCGGGCTGACTGCGATGGTTGTCGCTGGCGCCGATAAACCCGAAGCGGAAATTGAGCGGCCCCTGCGGCTCGTCAAACTGCGTGATCGCCGTCGCGTACTGCGCCGACCCCAGCGGGCGGTGGTCCATGGGTTCATTGAAGCAGTCCGGGCAGGTGCCGCAGTTCAGCCAGTCCGTGACCTGCTGACCCGGTATGGTGAGATGACCGGAGTTGCCCGCGTCCACGAAATACTGACGCGCCTGCACCGCGCGCGCGTCACACTCCTGCGCTTCCATGTTCGCACCCAGACAGCGCTCCCGAATAATTTCACCCGCACGCCAGCAACACGGCAGGTAGCCATCCGCGGTGGGAGCCGGACACACCCGCGAACCGTCCGGGGCAATCGTCGTGGCCCGCCAGTCGCGATACTCCTCCGAATTGCCGTGCCCCGAATAGACCTCGAACAGAATCTGCCGGTCGGGGTCGTGCTGGCGCCGGTTCAGTTGCTTGTCCAGCGCGCTGGTCGCCGGTGTATTGAGCCCCCAGGAATTGCCGTGGGGGATCACGATACTGTCCATCCCCCACTGATCGAGCTTGGTGAACAACTCGGCCGGGTCGTGCGCGACCTCCAGGCAATCCTCGGGCAACTCGCGGGTATCGACCCCGCGCTCGCACAGCGGCGTCTGCGCAACCTCGTCGTAGTAATCCTGTATGCCCCAGTAAAATCCGCGGTTCTCAAAGTCGGCCAGCGACATAAGCAGCTGCGTGGCCCGCCCCATCGGCGCCCTGGCGAGTTGCGCACGCGGAGCCGCGATCGCGCGGGCGGGCACGCGGGCATCATCAGTGTGCGCGAAGATCACATTCTTGTGTCCGTAGTGCTGCCCCGGGTCGGTGCTGACCTGGCTCCACTCCCAGCCCAGGAACGCCACCATGTCCGGGTTGGCCGGGTCGCCGGCGATTGCATTGCATTCGGCGATACTGCGCCGCGTCTCGGCCCAGCGGCGCGGCGTAATACCCTCAGCGTGATCGTTGATGGACCAGAAATCGAGGCTGGAACAATAGCGGGCAAAATCACAGGCATCGGCCGGCGGATGCAGCCCGGTGCCACCCATCAGGGGCACCGCCATGATAAAGGCGTCAGGTGAGAAGGTGGTGTGAACGTGAAGATCACCAAACAGTATCTGGCGCTGCGCGTCCTGCGCCGGTACACCCTCGAACTGCCTGGCAGCTTTTCGGGCGATGTATTCCTCGGGCAGTTTCGACCCGGTGATCGAACCTGCATCCTGGGGTGGTCCGCAGGCTCCCAGCAGCTGACAGGCAACGGCCAGGACAGCCGTCAATAATCCGCGCTTCATCAACTCACGACTCCCGCAGTAGCACAACAATGAGCACCTGAATATCCAGAAACTCCACTTTAAGCGTAAACAGGGGGTAGAACGAGGACGATAGGGGCCATACAGAATGACGTCCGGGAGACGTCATGGCGCTGGAACCGGGCCGGGCGGCCGCGATTCCAGCGGGGGGCGGGCGCTACGCCTAGCGGCGTGCGGCGGCCTTCTTCCTGGGCGCTGCCTTGCGCTTGGCTGCAGCTTTCTTCTTCGGTGCTGCCTTGCGCTTGGCCGCGGCCTTCTTCTTGGGCGCTGCTTTACGCTTGGCGGCGGCTTTCTTCTTCGGTGCCGCCTTGCGCTTCACTGCTGCCTTTTTCTTTTTAGCTGCCGGCTTTTTCGCGCTGCTGGCGGCTTTTTTGGCCTTCGGTTTCGATTTTTTCTTTTTGCCCTGGCTCGCAGCACGCTCAACCATTGCGGCGGCACGATCCGCTGCCTTGGCCTTGCGCTCCTCGAGCACCGCATCGGCTTTCACCGTAACCAGAAGCTCCGCAGCGTCATAAGCAGCGCGGGTGATCTTGGCCACGGAATCAGCCAGGGCCTGGACCTGCTTGCGCAGTTCATCGACCTTTTTCTGATTCGCGGGGGTCGTGCGCTTGCGCAAACTAGCGCGGGCAGATTTCAGCCTGGAGTTGGCTGTTGAGTAGCGCTTGCGGGCAGCGGTCAGCTCCCGCTTCAGGCGCGCATGGGACTTCTCGCTCTCCGCCACTAACCGCTTGCGAAGTTTCTCGACCTGCTGGTTGGCCTTCTCGGCCATCTTTGTTGCTTGAGCCAGTTCTTTTTCCAACATCGCTATACCCACTCCCTAGTGTTTGTAAGTGCCGCAGGAACAGTGTAGGCCCATTTTCCACTGATGTAACGACTATTTTTTGAACAATACGCCGCTTCACCTGCGTGTGCAGAACGCTGCCACCGGGCGGTGCATCGCGTCTTAACACAGGCTACGAAAGGTACCATTTGGGCCTGCTGCGGTAACACATGGAAAGCGGCTTCGGGACTCACCCGGACCTCTCTGGCGCGCGGCGTGGAATATTCTTGTTCTTCTGATAGGCTAAGAGGATAATCTCGTGCTCACTTAGCGGCGGAAAGACTCATGGAATACGATTCGGACACCCACAGCATTGAATGCCCGAAATGCGGTCACGGCATGAACGAAATCACCTATGGTGGCGACGTGGTCATTGATCGTTGCACGCACTGCCACGGCCTCTGGTTCGACGATGACGAAGCGGAGCAGCTCAAAAGGAAGTGGATGGGTGATGCCCTCGATACCGGCAATCCGGCCATGGGCAAGAAATGGGACGCCGTGGAGGATGTCTCGTGTCCGCGCTGTGGCAAGCAGATGGAAAAGGTCTCTGACCCCGACCAGCCCCATATCTGGTATGAGGTATGCCGCGAACACGGCATGTTCATGGATGCCGGAGAGTTCACCGACTACAAACACGAAACCCTCGCAGACTGGTTTCGCACCCTGGTCAAGGGCGCCCGCCCCTAAACCACACGATCTATCGGACCGGGCACCCCATCGGGGCGCCCTTTTCAAGCAGGTCGGGCCGGTACGGCCCGACACCCGTTACCAGGTATAGCCCAACCGCAGGCGGTAGGTCTGGTCCAGCTCATCCACACCGCTGGGCGCGCCTGAATCGTAATCGAGCTGGATTTCCATCGCGGCCTCGATGTGCCAAACCAGCGGAATCGCAAGACCCAGGGTAGTGTCGATAATCACGTCAGACGTTTCCTCCAGGCTCCAGACACCGATCTGATCGAAGTAAAGTCGCGTGTCGCCACCGAAGTAATTGCTGGTGCCGTTAAGCGCCCAGTTGGCCGCCGCGTAATCTTTATCTTCGCCAACGATATAATCCTCGTCGACATACGACACACCGAGTTCACCCGACAGACTGAATAGTGGATCCGAGAAGAACTGTCGACCCATGTAGGGGCCGGCCAACAGGCGCAGATCGAGATCCGCAAATTTGTCCTGCTCCGCGAGGAGTTGGAAACCCCAGTAGTTCGGCCCTTCGAGGAAGTAGTCGTACTTGCCGGCGACCTGCCAGTTCTCGGCCGTTTTTTCACCGTTGGATTCATCGTTCTCGCCGTTGAAGCGGAAGGTGAAACGGTCGCGCACGCTGCGCCAGACCGACTCCAGGCGGTAATCCAGTTCGTCAGACTCGGTGTTGCCTCGCTGGAGTACAACCGCTGCGTTGGCAAGGCCCGTCCAGCGATAGCCCTGGCCGAGCTCCCACGGCGCCGGGTTGACGACCTTCACGGCGTCGAGCGCATAGCTGCTACCGGTACCAGAAACAACCTGCCCGCCACTGATTTGCAGGGGCGAATCCTCCAGGACCATCTCGTCTTCCAGCAGGATGACCGCCGGGTTGTTGCTGCGCAGCGATTCCACCTGGCCCATCTCAATTTTCAGGGTACCGGCGAAACCGGTATCGATAGAGATGACGCCATCACGTGCACCGGTCACGGTGCCGTAGAGGCGGGAACCGTCTTTCATGACGATTTCGTCCTTGGACATGTCCTGGGCCTGGGCCGGAATGCCGACCGACAGGGCCGAGGCAAAGGCAATCGCAATAGGCAGGGTCAGTTGCTTGCGTAACATGGGAGATCCTTATGGCTTGGGTTTGCGGGTAATTTTGCGGCCTATGATAGTCAAACGGACCGCCATTGCTAGCGATCGGGCTGCGAAATAGTGCACGATTGCACCGGCTTTTACGGTTCTTTTACCAGTAGCGGTACCGCCGGGCACAGGTGATGCGTCGCGCGCTGGCTGTTAGACTGGGCACCCTTTCCAAGGAGAAGACTGTGAGTGATTTTGACTACGACCTGTTCGTAATCGGTGCAGGTTCCGGGGGTGTGCGCGCCGCACGTATCGCAGCGGGTTTTGGCGCCCGGGTGGCCGTGGCCGAAGACCGCTATATGGGCGGCACCTGCGTGAACGTGGGCTGTGTGCCGAAAAAACTGTATGTGTACGCCTCCGAATACGGCA
>CAYGOX010000069.1:11094-13402 GCA_964351485.1 uncultured Halioglobus sp. | reverse complement strand
CTGTTGCCGCACAACTGGGAACCACCTGACAAGATGTGATGGCCAGACGCTTACTTTTAGATGTCAGTTGCGTTCTCTGGCCCAATAAAGATTGCGTTAGTGGTTGCTGTCGGCATCTTGCTCTTTATGCTTTCCTCGAATCTCTATAAAGACAGGGCGAGGCTCGGCGGTAAAGTTGCTGTATGAAGACATCAATGTGATCGAACACGTCGGAAAAATTTACATATTTTTCAAAACACCAGTATTGCAAGGTAAAAACCATGGAAAATCAGGGGCTTCGCGATATGGCATACTAATTGCGTGTCCGTCACTGTGTTTGAATCCAGGGAAGGAAAAATGAAAAAGATTGTTTTCTTGTACATTGTGTTTTTCTCCGGGGCTGCAAACGCTCTCATCCTGAGCGAAAACCTGGGAGGAACTGAAACAAGCACTCCGGGATATTTTTGGGGACAATCAGTTAGAACTGGAAGTGGCACGGCATGGAGGAATATTCAATTTAACTTCTATTCAGACGCTAATCCTATCGCCTGGGACAATTTGTATCTACTGGCCGATGAGTACTTTGGCACACCAAATTTTCTTTCAAGATTTAGTTCGGTTATTGCCGTTACCGATGCTTCTAACGGTATTTGGTCATTCGATCCGAGTGTTGAACTCCTGGCAGAGACTACCTATTGGTTTTATACGGATTCAGCGCTAAACGCGAGTTTAACTGGAAACAATAATCTTGCTGGCTCGAGTTATTACTATTCGTTTAATGGAGACGATACATTCACCAGAGGGGAATATGACATTAACTATAGGTTAAGTGGAACTTCAGTGTCGGTACCGGCGCCCACATCTCTAGCTTTACTTGGTCTCGGATTTTTGGGATTAAGACTTTCAAGAAAAACGAAATCTGTATAACCATCATCAACGATTGTTTGCAGATTGCCTCGGTGTTGCACATCCATAGCCATAGCTTTGAAACGCAACGAAGCAGAAAGCGCACATACTATAAGTTATCCGCGCCAGCGAGGGGTATCTATGGACACATTGCCCGAAACAAGCGTAAGTTGCCCATACTGCGCGGAGCTAATCAATGTACTCATCGATCCTGAAGAAGCAGGGCACCAGTACACAGAAGACTGCCAGGTATGCTGCCAACCCATAGTCTTTCACGTGGAGATTGGCGTGACGGATGAACTGCATGTTTCGGTCCGGTCAGAAAATGAAGCGTACTAGCGCATCGGATGATAAGTGCAGGTAAAACTGCATAGACTGGACTATTTTATAGTTACTGATTTCCGCGCGAGGAGGCTCCCCTATGAGCCGCTTTCTGTCCGTGTCCGCATGACCCGGTAGCTGCGTAGAATCCCCGTTCGTGGTTCGGTATAGTGACAAGTGCTTCGTTGAAATAGGGGTTATGAGGCGCCAAAAACACACCCTGTCCACTCGCAATTTAATTTAACCAAGAGAAAAAAATGCCTGCTTCCAGTCGTCCCGCCGTTATCAAGGTTCACATGCTGCTGGCTGCGTTTGTCTTTCCGGCAGCACTAATGTTTCTGGTTACGGGTGGTTTTTATACCTGGGGTATAAAAGGAAATTACATAAATACCGTCCATAACATTCCGCTGACCGAGCCGTTGCAAGCAGATTCGACTGTGCTCGCGGATCTGGCCAGGCAAGAGCTGGGCAGGTTGTCGATAACGTTTCCAACAGGCCAGCCCAAGCTAAAAAAGAGTGGCACATCGTATTTGCTGGAGTGGACGGGTTCTGAACGGGATGTTGTCCTGGAGCCAACACTCGATCCGCGATCCGCCAGGCTTACCGTGAAGGAAACCACGTGGTACCGGAAGCTTGTCCAGCTACACAAGGCAAAGGGTGGTCAGCTCTTCAAAGTTTATGCGGCGGTGCTGGCGGTTTCATTGTTCGTCATTTTGGCAACCGGTTTTATTTTGGCCTTGCAGATACCCAGGTATCGAACGTCAGCGATAGTGGCCGCCGTAGCCGGCAGTGTCGTCTTTGTTTTGGTCGCTGGCTTGAGCTAGGAAATCGACGGTTGGTCAATCGGCAGTATGGTCTTGAGGGGCGTTAGCTTGAGTATGAATACGATGCGAGACAAATTAGCACTTGAGCGCACCCAGCTGGCGAACGAAAGAACGTTTCTGGCTTATATCCGCACCTCACTTTCTCTCATTGCTGCTGCTGCCGTGCTTTTCCAGTTTTTCTCAAAAGTTGGCGCCTATGTCGCCCTGGGATGGGTTTTGGCGGGGGCAGGCGTTCTTGTGTTGTTGGTTGGCATCTTTCGCTTTCGCACGGTGCGTTC
>CAYGOX010000069.1:0-10994 GCA_964351485.1 uncultured Halioglobus sp. | reverse complement strand
TACATCGTTCTGGTATTGTTTTGCATGTTTAGCGGCGCAAATGCAGACTATACGGCCTGGCTGTCATGGGCATATGTTGCATGTCGGGCGGCCTACGCGCTTTGCTATTACCTGAGATTGGCCACGGCGCGATCTCTTATCTTTGGGCTGAGCTTGTTGGTTTTGATCAGTATGCTGGTTGTTGGAGTGACGCGGTAGCGGGAGCACGACCAACTCGCTGTCTGCCCGGCACTGACACCTCACCTCTACAATTCTGTCGAACCTGAGGGGTTGGGCACCGATGAACGCGATCAGAAACTACCTGCTGTTTTGGCTGGTCCTGATGATCCTGGCGATCGCGAACGGCGCTTTTCGCGAAGCCGTGCTTTCGCCGTCCATGAGTGAGCTTCAGGCGCACCAGCTTTCAACGATCCTCGGGATCATTATCTTTACAGTCGCGGTGTGGCTTTTCTCGAGCTATACCTACCCCCAATCCCTGAAAGATGCCCTGGTAATAGGGTTTTCGTGGCTGGGTATGACGTTGTGCTTCGAGTTCCTGTTTGGCCACTTCGTGGCGGGGCATTCCTGGTCGCGTCTGCTGCAGGATTACGATCTGCTCTCTGGTCGTGTATGGCTGGTGTTGCTTGCCTGGATTATTGTTCTGCCCGTTTTGGCGTATCGGTACAGGAGTGGCTGACGGGGCGATTACAACAAACTGAGTCGGGAGGTTGGAAAAACCGGTTATGCCATCAACCAACACATTTGATGTGATTGTCATCGGGTCCGGTATGGGTGGGATGTCGGCGGCCGCCGCGCTGTCTCGGCTCGGTCATAACGTTTTATTGCTCGAGCAGGCGCCGTTTATTGGCGGCCTCACACACTCATTCACGCGTAACGGATTCACCTGGGATGTGGGGCTGCATTATTGCGGGACATTCGGGCGCAACCAGTTGGCGGGCCGGCTGCTGGACTGGCTCAGTGATGGCGCTATCGAGTTTGAGTCAGTTGGTACCGTGTACGATACCTTGCACTTTCCAGAGGGGTTTCAGCTCGCGGTCGGGCGTCCCGCCGACACCTACAAGATGGAGCTGAAGGAGCGTTTCCCCGGTAGCGAGACGGAGATCGATGCGTACTTCAACGCCCTGTCTGCCGCGAACGAGGCGGCGCGGATGGCGAGCGCCGAGCGGGCGATTCCAGAGCCGTTTCGTTCTGCCCATCACTGGTGGAATCGCAAGAAAATTGAGCGCTGGTGTGGGCGTACCACCGGTGAGGTCGTCGACGAACTCATCACCGATCCAAAACTCGCGGCGGTCCTGACAGCCCAGTGGGGAACGTATGGCGGCAATCCGAAAGAAGCGAGTTTCGGCTTTCACGCAACGGTGATTTCCCACTACCTGGAGGGCGCGGCTTACCCTGTGGGTGGCGCTTCGGCCATCGCCGATGGTCTGGTGCCGGCGATAGAAGCCGCAGGTGGCAGTGCGAGGCCCGCTACGCCGGTGAAAGAGGTGTTGTTCGAAGAGGGTGAGGCGGTGGGAGTTCGCACCGCGTCCGGCGAGGAGTTCCACGCCCCGGTGGTCATCTCGACAATCGGGGCGGCCGAGACGGTCAAGCGCTTGCTCCCCGAGAATATCCGCGCGCAGGGTTGGGCGCGGGAGATCATGACCTTCAGCCCCTCAATCTGTCATTTCGACCTGTTCCTGGGCTTCGAGGGCGATATTGCCCAACACGGCGCGACACGGTCCAACCACTGGTTTTATGAAAGCTGGGATACCGGCGATGCCGTTTGGTCTGCGTACGAAGATGCCGCCATCAATATGGCCTTTGTGTCGTTTGCTTCATTGAAAGATCCCCGCCATGACCCCGGGCCTGAACACAAGCATACCGGTGATCTGCTGGTTTGGGCCGACTGGTCGTCGGTGGCCAGGTATGCCGATGGCGGTGTGCAGCACTATGCCGCCGAGTGGGAGGCATTCAAGGAACGAATCGCACAGCGCCTGCTGGCATTTTTTGCAGACAAGTTTCCGGATCTGGCGCCGCTAGTGACCTATTACGAACTGGGTACCCCGCTGGCGACTGCGGCGTTTACCGGCCACGAGCAGGGTGGGTTCTACGGTGTGGAAACCACACCGCGTCGCATCCTGTCGCCTGCGCTGAACGCGCGCACGCCGGTGCCCGGCCTGTTCCTGGCGGGGCAGGACGTGGTGAGCCCCGGCATCGCGGGTGCACTGTCGGGCGGGATGCTCGGCGCCGCAGCGGTGGACCCACGCGTGTTTCAGCATTTCAGGTAGCGTCGGAGACGGGTTCCGCGATGGAGATCTCTTATTACGGCTACAACGCATTCCTGGTGCAGTCGGGCGACAAGCGCCTGGCGATTGATCCGGGCGCACTGTTTTTCTACTGGTTCCGTTTTACGACCCTGTTCCCACAAGCAGTGTGGCCGACGATCACCCACATATTTGTCACACACGGTGACCCGGATCACTACTGGTATGCCGACAAAATGGCCCGGGTGTCGAGCGCACCGGTCATACTCAACAGGACGATGCTGCGCGAGCGCAGTGGCAATATGTTGGCGCTTGGTCCGCGCTCGAAAGGACTGGCCTTTACTGCAGAGTTTGACAAAGTACACACGCTGGCGGTCGATGAAACCCTTGAGATTGACGGGATGCGCGTGCAGGGTGTCCAGGCCACTCACGGCCCGCTTGTACTTAAGGCGGGGCCGCTGACAACGACTGTTCGGCCGGGTCCGCAGGAACGCATTGGCTGGGGTGCCCTCGGCTTCGATATCGCAGTCGACGGAAAGCGGATCGTGAACCTCGGCGACACGCTGCTGCATGCGAGCGAGTGGGAGGCCCTGCGCGAACCCGACGTGTTGATGATTCCGATTGGCGGGAAGGTGTCTAAAAACACCATGGATGAAGACGAGGCACTGCAGGCGGTCAGTGTCATCGCCCCGAAGCTTGTGATTCCCTGTCACTACAACTGTCCGGGGTTGTTTTCGAAGCAACTCAATCCGGCGGATGTAAGCTTGTTCGAGGCCGGGGTCACGGCGCTCGGCGCGCAGTGTGCGGTGATGGCAGCCGGCGATACCTTTCAGGTAGGTTAACCAGGGGGCAACGATGTACGCAGTCATTTTCAGAGCAGAAATCAAAGAGCTCGACGACGACTACGCGGCCACCGCGCAGCGCCTGCGTGCATTGGCCATGTCGCGTTACCAGTGCATCGAATTTGTCTCGTGCACGGAAGGCAGCAGCGAACTGGCTGTCTCCTACTGGCCCAGCCGCGAGGCCATCCTGGCCTGGCGTGACGATCCCGAGCACCAGGCGGCACAACAACTGGGTAAATCCCGGTGGTACCGCTCCTACCAGGTAGATATCGTGGAGGTGCTCAGGCACACTGACAGCGCGTCGTGATACCGACAGGTCTCCCGCACGGAGCGTCCGTGGTGGGAGTCCGGCGATAAAACCAATAACAATGGATTCGGGAGTTAACTGACACGTGAGTAAGCCACTGTTCAAGCGGCCGGTCGATCTGGCATTGGTCGCTTTTTTTGTTGTTACCGTCCTTTACGGTGCCTTGTTCAGCCTGCCCGAGGGGCTCGGGGTGCCTGTTGCGCCCGATAGTCCCTGGCCGCCGCTGCGCGCGCTGCATGAGTGGGCGGTGGCCGAGGAGCCTGCGCACCTCGATCCGCCACCCAACCTGATCGCCGCGCTATGGTTTGATGGCTTGTTCCAGGCGCCGGTTCTCCTGTTCGTCATGGTGGGGCTGGTGCGACAGCGCGCCTGGGTGCGGCCGCTGGGGCTGTTCTATGCCGGTGCGGCGGTGACCAATATGTTCTTTTATTTCACCCAGACGTTCCTGGGGCCGCACCCGCCACCGAACGTGGGCTATTATCTGGCGTTCAACCTGCCCTGGCTGATCGCACCCATGGTGTTGGCGCTTCGGTTGCTGTGGGCGCGGGATTTGTAGTTGACCGACCAATGATGTTTGCTGATTTACACTATGAGGAGCATTACGGCGATGTCCATGACCAACTGGTGGCACTACTATCCTCAGAGTTTGAAGTGGTTCAGCACGGGCACCAGGGTGACTCCTGGATCTGGGTATTCGAAGAGGACGACAAGGTAGAGGTCGACACTTTCTACTCCATGAAGCACCAAGTGAAATGCAGTAATCCCTGCTCGACCCTTCCAGATCGGGTGATAGCAGTATTGAAGCGCAAGTATGAAGTGCGTGTGTACGATGAGCCGGAGTATGAGGCGCACGAGGAGTAGCGATTGGTGTGGAGTCTATGATTATCGTGTTTGGAAGCGTCACCGTCAGGCAGCACCAGTTGGCGCAGGCGCTGGAACACAGCCGGGCGCACGTGGCCAGATCGCGGCAGGAGCCGGGCTGCCTTTCTCATGCTGTCTACGAAGATCCTGAAACGACAGGCAGGCTGGTGTTTGTGGAAGAGTGGTCCGATCAGGCTGCGCTCGATGCGCATTTCAGGGTGCCCGCTTCCATCGAATTTGTCGGTGCGATCAGCGAGCTGGCGGTGGAGCCGCCAACCATTTCCATTTTCTCCGCCGAGAAGGTGGGCCCGTGAGGAGAGGGCAGAGCTGCCCCGAGAGCACATGGATGACAGGAGGACGGTAATGGACAAGGCATTGATGGAATCGTACTACGAGGCGTACAACAGCGAGGATCCCGAAAGGCTCCGCGCCTTCTACTGCCCGGATGTTGAGCTGACCTCCGCCGAGGGCGTTATGCGTGGCGCCGACGAGGTGCTGGCAACGTTCCGCTCACTGACAGCGATATTCCACGACAAGATGACGCCGCAGCGTATCACCGTCGATGGCGATGAGGCTGTCGTTGAGATTCTCGACAACTTCACCGCCAAGTGTGACATCGACGATTTCATGGGGATGGCGCTGAAAGAGGGCGATACCTTTGCGCTGAACCTGCGCGGTACCTACCGGGCCCAGGACGGCCGGTTCAAGACAATCACGATAGAGATGCTCTAGGGCACTGCGCGCAGCACAAACGAAAGCGGCGCCGTGAATTCACGACGCCGCTCCGGTTTTCTTAAAGATGCGTGAGCGCGTTAAGCGCGACGGCGACCCAGCGCCAGTGCCAGCAGGCCAAGGCCGAACAGCGGCAGCGCGCCCGGGGTGGGTACGTTGCCCGGCGGATCGATCGGGGGCGGTGTGGTCAGGCCCAGGAACTGGCCGGAGCTTGAAAACACATCCACGCCCTGCGCAAAGGTCTGATCGTAGGTTGCCGTGTTCTCGAAATCCAGCACGTAGTTGCGCAGTCCGGAGCCCGGCCCGAGCGTATCGAAGGCCATGAAGACATTGGTGTAGACGAACAGATCGAAGGTTTCGTTGTTCGTTTCCAGCGCCACGTTGGCTGAGACCGCTGTTGAGAGATACTCGAAGAACTGGTCGATGCCCTCCGCATAATCCTCCACCGGCACATCGTAGATGCCCTGTGAACTGTTGTTGACCAGCGCGGCCGGCGCGGGGTTACACTCCAGTGGATCCTGCCCCCAGCACGGATCATTGGCCAGGCCCAGGAAGTTGCTCCAGTCGGCAACACCTGCCTCGTGGACGACAACGCCGACGTTGTAGATGACGACGGGAAGCGGTCCACCCGGCGCACGCGGGCCGAGGTCACCGTAGGCCTCGCCTTCAATGCCGAAGTTCATCCCCCAGTTGGTGCCCGCACCATTGCGGATCGTGAGGCGCTCACCAAAGCCGCCGAACGTCTGCAGGCCCACCTGGGTGATGGACGGCTCCTCGGCGTACATTTTTACCGTGCCCTGGGTGAGGTCGACGGTTGAGCGCGAGAAGCCCGATACGGACTGCGACTGCACGGCACTCGTGGGACCGTTTTCCTGCAGGCCGTCCTGGAACGCGCCACCGCCGACACGCAGGCCGGGACGCACATAGTATTGCGAAGTGGTCTCGACCGGCATTGCCATCGTCGAAAGCGACGACAGGCTGCCGGCCAGTACTGTGCCAACCGTGACACACTTGAAAATATTCATGGGTTGTTACCGCCTTACCTGTTGGTGGTTGTTGTATGTGCCGTCCTGATTCCCTGGACATGGCGTTTCAAGCGACCAAAAAATTGCAAAGTATGTGCCATGCCGGTGTAAGTTTTTGATTTTTAGTAACAACTAAAATCGTGAAAAAATTTTTGGCGAAATCTGTTTGGGAAATGTAAAAAGAACTGACAGAAATTGCACGGTTTCGAGAGAGAAAGTTTACGCAAACCCCTATAAAACAAGCATTTATGTAGTAACATGTACTCAAAACAGCGGTCCGGAAATTTGCAAAAAAACGCGTTCAAATGCCTGCGAGTAACGCTCAACTAGTAACATGTACTCAGTGTTTTTTTGCTCCGGTGGGAGGTCGGTAAATGGCGAAGTTAACGTGTCCCTGGTGTGACAGTGTTCTGCGCGCAGGTGACGTGCGTGCACTGAGCAGCATCGGCTCGCCGTGTCCGGCCTGCAAGGCGCCCATCAAGCAGTCGACGGGGCAGGTTGTGGCGACCATGGTCATGTTGCTGCCACTGGTTGCGCTGGTGCTGTGGGGCAGCAAATCGTTGTACGACGCCGGTACGCCCTTCGGCGCGATGTTCGTGATCTTCGCCGGTGTACTGGCGGGTAGCTACGCGCAGCGGTTTCTGCCGGTCTTCGTCAGTCCTGCGCGGGCACCGCAGATGCGTCGTCGCCAGTAGCGCGGGGGCTGCATGAATCCGGTTCTGTTTTGCGGCGAGCGCGTCTTCCCTTCCAAGGTGGTCTGCATCGGGCGCAATTACGTCGACCACATCCGCGAGCTGAACAACGAGGTGCCCGACGAGCCTGTCCTGTTCATCAAGCCCAACTCCGCCATCGGCGCTGCCCCCGTGCACCATGTTTCGCACAACACGCATTACGAAGGCGAGATTGCCCTGCTGGTGCGCGCAGGTGAGGTAGCCGGGGTGGGCTTCGGCCTGGACCTGACGCGGCGCGATGTGCAGTCTGTGCTCAAGGCTGGCGGGTTACCCTGGGAGCGGGCCAAGGCATTTGATGGCGCGGCGGTGTTCGGCGAGTTCGTCACCTACGATGGCGATCTGGCCGCGCTGCACATGACGCTGACGATTAATACGAAGCGCGTGCAGGCGGGCGGCTATGCGTTGATGTTGCACAAACCCGACGCCATCCTGCGCGAGATTTCCTCGTTGTTCACACTTGAAGACAACGACATTGTCATGACCGGCACACCCGCCGGCGTTGGCGAGCTGGTCGCCGGCGATGTGTTTTGCGGCAGCATCTACGCCGGCGATGAGCTGCTGGTTGAGTCGACCTGGACGGTGCGCTAGGGGCGCACGATTTCAAACACCGGCTCGGGCGTGTCGAGCAGACTGAAAAATTGCAGCAGTTCCATACGACTGCCGCTCACCGAAACCTCGTCCGAAAACAGGACATCGCGAATGCCCGCACTGCCGGTCAGCATCTTCACGAACAGCGCGTGGGTGATGTGGATGCTGGCGTTGGGCTCTGCCGTTGTACGGCCCTGGCGGTGATGCAGCACGGCGTTGGCCAGCTCCAGCGTGTAGGTCTGCGCCAGGTCGGTGAACTCGATGACCAGGGTAAACGCCTCGCCGTCGGCTTCTTCGCCGTCGACCAGCACTGCCAGTAATGCCATGAACTCGTCCAGCGGGGTGGCGCCGATGAGGTCCACGGCGTTTTCAAGCCCGATGCCCGCCTCGGGCGCCCCGTGGCGCAGTTCCAGCGCGGCGGTGAGGTATGCGTCGCGCCAGGGGCCGGATTCGGCCTGGTAGCCGAGCTGGTCATAGGTTGCACCCAGTAGTTCGGCGGCGTCGTCGTTATCTGGATCGGCGAAGACCAGGTGGTTGAGCAGCTGCGCGGCCCAGCGATACTCGCCGTCCTCGAACGCATCCTCAGCCAATTCCAGGACGTCGTCCGCACCGCCCATCGCTTTCACGTAGCGTTTCGCAGCATCTTCCGGTGGGAACGGATCGAGGTTGGCCGGGTTGCCGTCGTACCAGCCGAAGTAGTGTTGGTACACCGCGCGCGCATTGTGCTTGAGCGTGCCGTAGTAGCCGCGGTTGGGGAAGCTGGTGCGCAGCGCCTCGGGCAGCGTGATGGTCTCGGCGATCTCACCCGGTGTCAGGCCGTTGGCGGCCAGGCGCAGTGTCTGGTCGTGGATGTACTGGTAGGTGTCGCGCTGTTTTGTCATGAAGTCCAGGAAAGCGTCGTTGCCCCACAGCGGCCAGTGGTGGCTGGCGAAGTAGATCTCGGCGTTGCCAAAACGCTCGATGGCCTCGTCGATGTACCCACTCCAGCGGCGGGCGTCGCGGACCTTGGCGCCGCGCAGCGTGTACAGGTTATGCATGTTGCGCGAGACCAGTTCCGCGCCGCAGAACGCTTTTTTCTGCGGTAGGTAAAACGTCAGTTCGGCCGGCGCCTCTGACCCTGGCGCGTTCTGGAAGACAAAGTCCACACCGTCGATGACGTGTGTCCCTCCCGTGCGGCGAATGACGCGCGTCGGTGTGGCGATGCCGGGGCTGCCGAAGGCTGGGCTCTTGCCCAGTCCGGACCCGACGTGGCCGCGCGGTGACCGTTCGAGCCCGCTGCCGTACATGAACATGGAGCGGCGGCTCATGGTGACACCGGCTAGCACGTTTTCACTGGTCGCCTCGGCCATGAAACCCTCGGGCGCGATGACCTCGATGGCGGCCAGTCCGCCGGCGGCCTCCTCGGCTGCACCGATGACGCCGAGCACGCCGCCGAAGTGATCGATGTGCGAATGGGTGAAGATGATCGCGGTGACGGGGTCGTCGCCCAGGTGTTCGCGGGCGAAGGCCATGGCGGCCGCGGCGGTCTCGCGGGTGGTCAGCGGATCGACCACGATCCAGCCGCGCTCGCCGCGAATGAGGCTCATGTTGGACAGGTCGAAGCCGCGCAACTGGTAGAGGCCATCGGTGACTTCAAACAGGCCGTGAATATTGTTGAGCGTGGCCTGGCGCCACAGGCTGGGGTTGACGCTGTCGGGCGCGTCGCCCTGGATGAAGTCGTAGGCCGGCATGTCCCACACCAGTGCGCCGTCCGGGCCCGTAACGCGCAGCGCTTCGGGCGCGGCGATGAACCCGCGACGGGCGTCGAGGAAGTCCTGTTGGTCGGCGAGGTCCAGGCGCGAGGCCACGGCGTTATTGACCTTTTGCGTGGCTTTCGTGGCGGCGGTATTACCCTGATCCCCGACATCGTCGGAACAGGCGCTGGCGAAGCAGCAGGCGGCCAGCAGCGTGGCGGCGAGACGGCGGTTTGGTTGGTCCATGCTCGGTTCCTCAAACGGGGCGTCAGGGCCAGCGACACTACCAGCCGTGGCGGGTGTGCTCAAGCGGCGTTGCTGTTATCGTGGGTCCTGGCAAGAGGACACCGCGTTGAAACCTGCAATCATCCCCGTCGACGAGTCTGCCGAGTATTTTTTCGTCGAGGGCTGCTTTATCAATGAGCTGGTCAATACACCTGACGATGCGCAGGTATCCATCGCGCGGGCACGGCTGACGCCCGGGCGCACCACGCGCTGGCACTACCTGCGCGACACCACCGAGCGCTACGTGATCGTCGCCGGGCAGGGCCGGGTGGAAGTCGGCGATTTGCCGCCGCAGGTCGTCGCGCCGGGCGATGTTGTACTCATCCCGCCCGGGGTGCGGCAGCGCATTGCTACCGCAGGTGACGACGACCTGGTGTTCCTGGCGATCTGTTCGCCGCGCTTTACCCCCGATGTTTACGTGGACTGTGACGAGGAGGAATCCTGATGGCCGAACACTTCCCGGCTTTGAATGCCGACCACCAGGCGTTTATTGGCAACCAGCACCTGTTTTTTGTCGGCACCGCCGGCGCCGAGGGACGCGTGAACGTGTCGCCCAAGGGCATGGATAGTCTGCGCGTGCTCGACGAGCACACGGTTGCCTGGCTCAACCTCACCGGCAGCGGCAACGAAACGGCCGCCCACGTGCTGGAAAACAACCGGATGACGGTGATGTTCTGTTCCTTTGATCGCCAGCCGCTCATCCTGCGCCTGTACGGTACGGCCGAGGTGGTGCACCCGCGGGATGCGCAGTGGGATGCGCTGGTGTCGCTGTTTCCCGCCTATACCGGCGCGCGGCAGGTTTTTCGACTGGCGATTGACCTGGTCCAGACATCCTGTGGTTACGCGGTGCCGTTCTACGAACACCGCGGCGATCGCCCGACGTTGACCAAGTGGGCCGACAACCGCGGCCGCGAGGAGATCGAGGCGTACTGGCAGGAAAAAAACACCCACAGCCTCGATGGCAAGGACACGGGCATCAACTAGTGCGCACGGTCGCGCAGATGCTCGCCGCGCTGGCGCCCCGGCTGCTGCCCGGCGACTATGTCTTCGCTTGCCTGCCGGAATCGGCGGCCGCAGATAGCGCGGCACTGGCGCCGATGGCAACGTTTCGCGAGGAGGAGGGATTGACGGTGGTTGTCGAACGCGGCAGCGCCGAGCAGGCGGGCCTGTCGTTTGACGGCGTGTTTCGCTGTATCACGCTGGGGCTGAATTCCTCCCTCGATGAAGTCGGTCTCACGGCGGCGGTTGCCACGGCCCTGGCCGCGCGCGACATCAGCGCCAACGTGATCGCGGCCTTCCATCACGATCACGTGTTTGTGCCTGCCGGCCGCGCCGACGAGGCGCTGGCTGTGTTGCAGGGGCTGGGCTGACTGTCGCTCAGGCAAAGATGCCCTGTATCAGCCACGACTTGCCCAGGCGGTCGTAGAACACCCAGTAGTGCTGTCCGGCCTCGCCCGCGGCGATGTAGTAGTCGCGGCTGACCGGCGTCTGCCACCAGTTGTCCTCGATGCGTTCGGGGCCGTAGGTCAGTTCCAGCAGGCCCTGCCAGCGTAAATTCTCCCGTTGACCGCTGAGGGGCCGGGGTTCCGGTAGCAGCCAGAAAGGGCGCTGGGCGCAGGCTTCGGCGGGATCGTCAGCCGCCTGCCC
>CAYGOX010000068.1:0-13452 GCA_964351485.1 uncultured Halioglobus sp. | reverse complement strand
TGTCGTCGCCTCGGATCCCGCGTACAGCTGTACGTTCGAGCAGCAAAGTTGCAGCACCGAAATTACCGGGGCCTACCAGGTCACGTACACGGCCGTGCCCCGCTCGGGGTGGCGTTTCGTGGGCTGGGAAAATTGCGGTCACCAATTCCCCGATTGCGCGTTCAACACACCGGCCAATTTTGTAGCGCTGTTTGCCGGGCAGACCATGCCTACGCTGCGCGCGGTCTTTGAGCCGGTCGCCGTCCAGTACAATATCGCGCTTATTGTCGCCGATGACCTGTCTTTCGATCACTATAGCTATGTCGGTCATCCGCTGGTGCAGACGCCGTCACTCGATGCGCTGGCGGCAGAATCGGTGCGCTATCCCAATGCCTATGTGTCGTCGACGTGCAGGCCGACGTTCGCCACGCTGCTGACGGGCCGTCCGGAGCATGCGCATGGGGTGACTTACATCAGCGGCCCACCCCTGTATCCGGCCCTGACGCTTGCGCACAGGCTCGAAAATTCGGGTTACGAAACCTTTCAGGCCGGCAAGTTCTGGGAGGGCAACCCAATGAGCCGGGGCTTTTCGGGTTTTGTGCCTTTCAATTCCAGCGTGGGCAACCTGAACATCGGTCGCACGACCATCCAGCCGGTATTTGATTTTGTCAGCCAGGCTGTTTCGCCCTGGTTCATCTGGTTCACGCCCCTGATGCCGCACAGTCCGCATACGCCCCCGGCGTCCTTTACCGCGCTCTACCAGGGGCTCGGTTTGTCACCCGCCGAGATCGACTACTATGCAATGATTTCCTGGTTCGACGACATAGTGGGTCAGTTTGTGCAGGGTTTACCCGCCGATACGGTGGTGGTCTACCTGGCCGATAACGGCTACCTGCAATCGACGACACCGGAGGTCTATCTTCCGAACAGCAAGGTATCCCTGGATGAACACGGGATCAGAACCGAGTTGCTGATCCGCCACCCGGATCACGGGGTCCAGGTGATCACCGATCTGGCCAGTGCGGAAGATGTGGTCAGCACGATTCTGGCGGTCGCCGGTGGGCTGCGCTCAGATCTGCCCGGCCGCAATCTGCTGGCAGGCCCGCCGGCAATGAACGAAGTGTTCGGCAGTCGCTGGACGCTCGGGGTCGGCGCGCCGCCGCAGGGTACGCTGATCGAGCGCTGGGGGCGCAGCGGCGACTGGAAACTGATCGACAGCGAAACGGGCCCGGACAGGCTCTATGACCTGGTGGCGGACCCTGATGAAACGCAGAACCTGCACGGCCTGTCGCAATGGTCGGCAATCCAGCAGGCCCTGCAGCAGGCGCTGGACGCCTGGTGGTAGGGTGGGGCGCTACTTGCGCTCCCAGCCCTCGCCGGTGTTGATAAGCCCGCCGCTGGCTGTCTTTTCAATCGCTTTCTGACCGGCCCTGACCTCGACAGCGAGCAGGCTGATGCCGTTTTTCTCGGCGATTTTCTGATAGTAGGCGCGACGTTTGCTGTTGATGTCGTCGACCAGTGCCTCGACCTCCGGGCTGGATTTAACCGCCGCGATGTAACCACTGTTCACCTCACCCACGCGTCCGCGTGCCTTGGCCTCGTCCAGATCCAGTGCCCAGGCCGGTGCGCTCATTGCCATTACCAGGGTGGCGGTGCTGAGCAGTGTGCCCACAGAGTTTGCGATAGACATGATTGGGTCTCCCTAGAATAGCTCGCTGTCTTCGTCGAACAGGGCGTCCAGTTCCTTGTCGACCTTGACGCGGATTTCGTGCTCGATCTTCACATTCAGGTTGATCGTGATGGGTTCTTCCGGCGCTTTCACCGCCACGGTGGGGGTGCAGGCGACCAGGAAAAGCAACGCCAGTGTGCTGGTCAGGATTCGCATCGGGCCTCTGGCTCCTTGGCTGGGGTGGTTGGGTGTGTCTGAAGCTACAGGGTGTTGGATTCAGTCGCCGGAGTAAAGTTCAGCGTCCGCGTTTTTCCAACTTTTTTACCACTGCATCGCCCAGTCGCAAACTCTGCAGCAGGGGGTCGATGTTCTGGTCCACGTTGATATTGAAATTGACCTGGCGGCCACTGAATTGTGTCGGGTTGCGGCCCGACAGTGCCAGACCCAGGTGGAGATTGCCGGCCTTGTCCAGCCGCACATCGGTGCTCAGTACCTTGAACTGGAAATCCTTGAGCAAATCCAGCGCCATGCCCAGCTGCTCGTTGGAGGCGGCGACCTGCGTGGCACGCTGGTTGGCCTGGTAGCGAATACTGCCGCCCGGCGGTACCGCGCGCAGAAACCCGTCTTCGATGATGATTCGACCGTCTTCCATGACAAGCGGCAACTGGCCTTCCAGACGTCCTGCAGCCTCGATGTCCTCACCCTGCTGCAGAGCGACCAGTTCGCGCAGCTCCCAGTCCTGCGCGGTCAGCGTCAGGGTGTTGCTGGCGGCGCCGGGTTGCCACCTGGCGGGCCGGGGTAACTGGACCGATCCGCCGAACATGCGGGCGGAAAAATCGTCGATCGTGATGGCTGGCGAGCTGACCGGCGTGGCGCGCGGAAGGCGCAGGGTCGCCCGCATATTCCGGATGGCGAAGCCGGCGTCGAATTCACCGACAAACAGCGAGACCGGCGCGAGCGTTCGCCATTTTTCAACCCCCTCCCAGTGTGCAGATACACCGAGGTCGGCAAAGGCGTATTCAGAGTACTTGCCGCTGATACTGGCCGCTTCAAGTCGGGTGGTTTGCGTCAGGTCGGCGAGGCTGTAGCTGCCTGTCCTGATGTGGGAGCGCGCCGCCAGTGAGCCGCGACTGATCGTCACCGGCTCGGCCAGCAGGTCGAAGTCGCGCAGCAGTGCGGTGACAGTGCCGGTTGCGAAGGGGAGGTCGAGCGCGCCGAACTCCATCGAGAGATCGCTCTTGCCCGTAGTCGCGTCCAGAGTGCCTGCCGCAGAGAGCTTCATGCTTTGCGCCACGTCAGTGAGCTCGAGCGAAACCTGGCTGTCTGTCAGTGGCCCGGCCGCGGCGAGGGTGTAGGTCAGGCGCGGCAGCGTCTTGCGATTGAATCTGCCGGACACTTCGCCTGTGCTGTCGAGCTGGACGATCGAGGGATCGGCACCTTCAACGCTTGCACGCAGGTCGGCGATATTGGCCTTCCACCGTGTATTGGCATCGCCCAGGTTAGCCGACAGCTGGCCCAGCGCCAGGCTGGTGCGCGCACCGTCCAGCGGGTAGTCAATTTCGAGTTCCTCGGCCAGCGTGAGTGCCAGGGGGATTGCAGTGTTCCAGCCCATGATCTTGCGACTGGAGGCGGTTAGCCCTAGCGCGGTGTCTGCCAGTGCGATGTCCGTGGCGAAGGGCTGTATCTGTGCCTTGATCGAATGGCCGCTGAACTGCGCGGCTGTGCGCAGTTCCAGATCCGCGGCGCTGCCGACGCCGGGCCAGTCCAGCCTGGGTACGCGGTGGGTCGCACGCAGGTCCGCACCCAGCACGGGGTAGGCGGGTGTCGCCTCGTCGCCGGGCGCAGTAGTAACGGTCGCGGCATGCACTACAGTGGCTTCAAGTTGCGTGACGCCATCGAGCGTGATCGCCGGGACCACCGCGCTGGTTCCCGGCCAGGCATCGCTGCCCAGCCAGGCCAGTGCAGGAGAATGCTCTATCTCTGCGGACGCCAGCCATTGCCACTGTGTGCCTGTGATCTGGCCGAGGCGGGCGTTGACGCGTGCGGCCTTCGCTCCGTCGCGACCCAGCTCAACGGCAAGTTCCACCCGGTTGCGGCTGTCGGCCGTCACCTGGGCATGCCAGTCGAGTTCAAGCCACTGCAGTTGTGCGACCAGGTCCAGGGACTGCCGCGAGAGCTGAATATTCCCGCTGATGTCGAGCGGCTGCGTGTCCGATGCGTAGTGCAGGTGCCAGCGGCGCACGAGCAGATTCCGGGCCGGCAGGCGGGACAAAACGCCCTCGGGCAGGAATCCGGCCAGTTCCAGATCGTCAGTGCCAGCCGCTGAAGGCTGGGTGGCGGGCGTCAGACGGACATCCAGTGCGTCGATGACAAGCTGCTCGATCTTTCCGGCCAGCAGGTCACGCCAGTGATATTTCACTGCCAGGCCGCGCGCGGTGACGGCGTAGGTGGCGGCCGCCTGCGTGCCCCCCAGCGCGAGTCCTTCCAGTGAGATATTGCGGGTGCCCAGCCGCAATGCCTCGAGGCTGACGCGGTCGATACCGTAGGGCGCCAGGTTGCGCACCAGCAGGTCTTCGAGATTCCGGGGGTATCCGCGGTACAGGTGCAGGCCAGTTGCGGCGACAGCCAGGACAACAACGGCCAGGCAAATACCGAGTATACGGGCTGGGGTCTTTCGCTGGACGGTCATCTTTGGCGATACTACAGCAACAATACCGCTACACTAATACCCTTACACCACAACCACACCACAAAAACCTTTCATTTCCCCGGGGAGATTCCGTGAAGAAAAATCGATTGGGCAGGAGTTCCATTGTCGTATCCGATATTTGCATGGGCACGATGACGTTCGGCAACCAGGCCGATGAAAAAACCTCGTTCCGCATCATGGACATGGCGTTCGAGGCCGGGGTCGACTTCTACGACACCGCCGAGATGTACCCTGTTCCGCCGGATGCCAAATATGTCGGCGAAACGGAGAAAATTGTCGGCCGCTGGATGAAGACCAAGGATCGCGATGCGCTGGTGATCGCCACCAAGGTCGCCGGTCCGAGCCATTTCTGGATCGAGGCGCCGCTGCGCGGTACGAAAACCGGGCTCGACCGACACCATATTGTCCGCGCGGTGGAGGGCAGCCTGAAGCGCCTGGATACCGACTATATCGACCTGTACCAGACACACTGGCCCGACTGGGGTTATCCGCAGGAAGAAACCCTGGCGGCCCTCGACGATCTCGTGCGCAGCGGCAAGGTGCGCATCCTGGGGTGCAGCAACGAGACGGCCTACGGCCTGACCAAAAACCTGTGGACGTCCGATGTTCACGGGTTTGCGCGTTTCGATACCATCCAGAACAATTTCAGCCTCAATAATCGGCGCTTCGAGGATGAACTGGCGCAGGTGTGTCGCGCCGAAGACGTCAGCCTGATTCCGTACTCACCGCTGGCCGGCGGGGTGTTGAGCGGCAAATATAACGGCGGCCAGTTCCCGGAGGGTTCCCGTTTCGCGATCTACCAGAATATGCCGCCGCGGCAGAAGGCGATGATGCGACGCTTCGTGAACGAGCAGTCGCTGGCCTCTACCGAACGTTTTATTGCGCTCGCGCTTGAGCTCGACATGTCGCCGGTAACCCTGGCGATTGCCTGGAGCAAGCAGCACGACTTTGTCGCTTCCACTATCGTGGGCGCGACAACCACCGACCAGGTGCCGGACCTGTTGGCGGCGGCCGACGTCACCCTCTCGGCCGAGACCCTGCAGCAGATCGACGCCATCTCGCAGGAGATTCGCTACCCGATGGGCTAGCGATCAGGCCCGGCCCTATGACGGAGCTTGTCCTGATTCCGATAGCGTTCGTGACCTCCACGCTGGCAGGTGTGATGGGCATGGGCGGCGGGATCCTTCTGATCGCCGCAATGCCGGGGCTGCTGCCGGCTGCCGCGATCCTGCCCATTCATGCGGTGACGCAACTGGGCAGCAACCTGTCGCGCGCGGGTTTCGGTTGGCGCGCGATCGAGCCCCGATTGATTCCGGCCATCGCGCTGGGGGCGGTTCTGGGGGCCTGGGTCGGCGCCGAGGTCTACCAGCGTCTGGACCTGGTGTGGCTGCCGGCCATTATCGGTGTGTTGATTCTCCTGCTGACCTGGGTCCGGTTGCCGACCGTTCCCGGGGCGGGCCAGCTCTCCCTGTTGTTCCTGGGTTTCTACCAGACCGGGCTTGGAATGCTCGCCGGCGCGACCGGGCCGGTCGGCGGCGCCGTACTTATGCGCCGCAACACCGATCGGGACTGGCTGGTGGTCAATACGGCCGTTTACATGACGCTCAACCACCTGGTGCGGCTGGGTGCGTTTGTCGCCATCGGTTTCAGTTTTGCGCCCTGGTGGCCGCTGGTGCTGGGCATGATCGCGGCGGTGACGCTTGGGTCCTGGGTGGGAACGGCACTGCGTCAGCGGTTGCCGCAAATCGACTTCGAGCGCTGGTTCCGGGTGCTGGTGACGCTGCTGGCGCTGCGGATGATCGCTATGACCGTGTGGGATCTGGGAGGGTAGGCGCCTCGTACCCGATGTCGTCGACGTAGACTTCGCCGTCTAGCTGCCAGCCATCGCCCTCACTGGAGCGCAGCACCCAGTTCCAGCCCGCGGAAATCGGGGAGGGCAGATCGCCGGTATAGAGCCCATCCATCACGCGGCGCAGGCTGATCGTAAACTCACTGCCCGGTTCGCGAGGGTGCGACAATTCCAGTTTCAGCCGGTCAGCAGTGACCGGGCCATTGGTGCCGACACTGACGGAGTTGTCGGCGAAATTCAGCACCGCGCTGATACCCCGCAGATTGGCGCGCTGGCGCTCCTCAATAAATTCATCCAGTCCTGACCCACGCGCGAGATAGTCGCCGACGGTGGGGCCCTCGGGTGGGCGGCTGACGATGACCAGCGCGGCGATGCCGGCCACGACCGTCCCGGTCAGCAGGGCAATCAGGACCCAGGGCCCGGGTTGCCTGTACCAGGGCGTCAGTTGCAGTGATCCAGGCCGCGATCGGCTCACAGGAGCGCCCTGTGCGTCGCACGTGCCGGGAATGAAGCGGGGGTGTAACTCATGAGAACCCTTGTACTGCGAATACACCGTTTTTTGTTATCGCTGCGCACACCTCGGTGCGTCTGCGCAGTCCCGGCCAGTGTAGCAGAGTGACGACCCCGGTTCAGTCCCAAAAATTGCCACCGCGAGGGGCCGCTCAAGCCAGCGTGGCAACGCTTTTGAGTACCAGCCGCACCAACTCGGCCTGTCGCGAGACGCCGGTCTTGGCGAAGATGCTCTTCAACTGAGCCCGCGCGGTATGCTGGGAGATGCCCTGGGCCGTCGAGGCGTCGGCGAGGCTCAGTCCGCGGGCCAGGGCCGTCGCCAGGACGCTCTCGGCGGGCGTCAGGTCGAACAGGTCGCGCAAAATCTGACCCGAGGCGGACTCGGGCAAATCCGGATCGCTGATGAACACGGCGGCCGCAGGGCTGGACTGCCCCTCGTGTCCCGGCGCGACAGGGACGGGCTTGACCACCAGGCCCAGGTCGGAGCGGCCCCCGGGTCTGGGTACGCGTAACGCCTTTACGATAGCGGTTTCGCCGCGCTGCTGCGCCTTGATGATCGTGTCGAGTGACTGTTGCAGTTCCTTGTTGATATCCCGGCCCTCGATGTACAGGAGGCCGTCGCGTTCGGCGATGGCCGAGGCCTCGTCCAGCAGCGAGCGGCCGGCGGCATTGGTCGAAAGTATCTTGCCGTGCTCGTCCAGGATGATGGTCGCCATCGCCAGCTGGCTGACGGCGCCGGCGTAGATGTCGCGTTCGGAGGCGACCCGGTTGAGCTTTGCGTAGATTTCGATAGCGCGTTTCAGGTGGGGATTGAGGGCCTCCAGCAGGGCGCGATCGCGCTTCGTAAACGCCGGCTCACTGCGCCGCCGGGAAACGCGCAACCGCGCCAGCATCCCGCCGGGCTCCGCGGTATCGACACCGAGTATGCGAAAAATATCGATGGGCTTGAGGTAATGCAGGTAATAGTCCGACGCCATCAGCTTGCTGTCGCTGAGCACGTCGGACAGGCTGACGACGGTATCCAGTGGCAGGTTGATGAAGGGGTCGAGCGAAAAAAACTGCTCGCGATAGGCTGTGGCCTGCCAGTCGCTGGGGTCGGCCATGTCCGGGGCCGGGTCATCGGGTTCTGCGCCCGGGCGCACGCAGTTGAGAATGACGCCGCGATCGTCCTCGCTCGGCGGTCGCAGGACCAGGGAGATGACCTGCGCGTCAAGTGCCTCGCGCAGGACGGGCAGGGCGGCCTGCCATGGCTGATCTTCCAGCGCGCCCTGGTAGAGCAGGCCGACGAGGTGATCGTAGTCCTTCTGACTCGGAGAGAGGGGCATGGTGCCCCTACTTTTCCAGGTTGGACAGGTCGGCGGTCACTTCGCTCAACGGCTTGGGTTTGCCCACGCCCCAACCCTGGAGGTAATCGACGCCTATCTCCTCGCGCTTCACCACGATTTCGTCGTGCTCGACCGATTCGGCGATGGTTTCCTGGCCGAGGAAGTGGGCCAGGTCGTTGATCGAGCGCGCCATGGCGTAGTCGCTGCGATTGCGATGGATACCGGTGACGAAGCTGCCGTCGATTTTCACGTAGTCCACGGGCAGTTCACGCAGATAGTTATGGCTGGCCAGACCCGTGCCGAAATCGTCGATGGAGAACTTGCAGCCGATGTTGCGGAACGCGCGCACGAAATCGGCGGCCTTGACCAGGTTCGAGATGGTGCCCGTTTCGGTGATTTCGGAACACAGCCGGCTGGTGCCCCCGCCGAACTCGGAGATCTGCTCCAGCAGGTACTCCAGGAAGCTGTCGTCGGTGACGCTGCTGCCGGACAGGTTGATCGCGAGGTGTGGCACAACTTTTTGCTTGTCCATCAATTCGCTGATCCAGGCGAACGCCTCGCGGACCACCCAGCGGTCCACCAGGTGCATGAAACCGTAGCGCTCGGCGGACTGAATGAATTCCTGTGGCGATGACAGGGTGCCGTCGGGATTGGCCAGGCCCAGCAGCAGTTCGTAGTGCAGCGTCTTGTCTTCGCTGTTACTGACCGAGGTTTGTACGATGGGCTGGGCGCGCAGCACGAAGCGTTCGGTGGCCAGGGCTTTTTCCAGGTCCTCGCGCACCGAATCGCGCTCGTGGCGGTACCGGGTTTCGAGGGTCCTGTCTTCTTCGTAGCGCACCACCTTGTTGCGCCCCTCGTTCTTGGCGTGCAGCATCGCGGTGCGGGCCGCGTCGAGTGTCTCCTCGACGGCGGGACCGTATTCCACGATTTCCGATACGCCGATCGAGACGGTGAAGCTGACGCTTTCCCCCTCGATGTCCATGCTGCTGGCGGCGATATCAGAGCGTACTTTTTCGGCGATCTCCATCGCCTGGTCCAGGGTCCGGTCGAGCAGCAGCACGCCGAATTCGTCGTCCTGCAGGCGGGCCGAGGACGACTTCTTGCCGTGCAGCTGGGCCAGCAGCTTGGCAAACTCATGCAGCACCTGGTCGCCCACGACGCGGTCGTAGATATCGTTGACCAGGTGGAATTGGTCGATGTTGATATACAGCACCGCATGGGACGAGCGCTTGCGCTGACTGTGGCGCAAGGCACGGCCCATCTGGTCGATGAAGGTTTCCTTGTTGATCAGCTTGGTGAGCGAGTCGTGGTTGCGCGCAAAGCTCAGCGTCTTCTGCACGTGTTCGAGCGTGTGGTACATGCTCTGGTCAACGACATTGAGTTTGTCAGCCGGTGCGGGCGGCTTCACGCCGCGGCTGAGTTGTCTGGCGAGTTGGATTGCGCTCAAGTCTGCCACTTTTTGGCCCCGTTCATTGACGAATATATAGCGATCCCGCGCCGGACTGATCCAGGCGAGTTGCATCCGTTTTTTCTTGTTTTGTTTGTCGCGATAGGCAAGCCAGTTGCCCTCGGTCAGTTGCTCCACGCGGCGCACCCAGCGGCGCAGTCGCGGCAGATCATCGATTTTTGCCCGTACCTGGGCCGGCTCGGGATCGAGGTTGGCCAGCGCGGGCGAAACCTGTGCCATGTCTACCGCTGCTTCACCGGCGAAGATCCTGCCCAGTTCTTCCAGTACCGGCTCGTGCGCCACGTGGGTGGGCAGCGCGCTGGATATTTGTTGGCCGATGAGTTCCAGCAGGGTTTCCACTTCCAGCGAGCGCTGGATATTCTGCTCGTCGCTGACCTCGCCCCTGTGTAGCTGGGTCAACCAGCGGTTGAGGGTCTCCAGGGTCTTGGTCTGTTCGGCCCAGGCGTCACTGTCGGCACCCTGTTTGACATGGGTGAGTACCAGCAGGTCGCGCCAGCCGTGCTCGATGAGGTCGATCAGGACCCTGGGCGCGAGGTTGCCGTCGAGGCTGGAGTTGATCATGTACCCGACGGCGCGACGCGCGTGGGCCAGTGTCTCCTGGCCCTCCTGGGTCCGCACCACACGCTCGATGTTGCGTGACAGCGCGCGCTCCTGCTGCGAGACCAAACGGTCGATTTTTTCCAGGGCTACCGAGAATACGGCGTCGTCGCTCTCGTAGTCCGACACGATGTCCTGGACGATGGCGTTGATACGCGATTCCAGTGCCTTGTTCGGGAAATTCGCCGACGAGGCAAGCTGCGAAAGCTTGTCGACCACGGCGCGGGCAGCGTGCGTGTAGTCGAGGAAAAATTGCGGATCGAGCAGGGCCAGCTTGGCCAGTGGAATCTGGAGATTGCCCAGTGCCGGCTTGAGGTCGGCGTTGACGTCGATATGGGAGCGGATCGTACCGAAGAGATTGTCCACCATGTCGAGCTGGTTGAGGCTCTCGGCGGTCAGCCCCGTGGTGTCCTTGAGGCCCCCGATGGTCTGCTTGTTGGCCGCCAGGTACTCGCGCAGCGAGTCGCCCTCGTTGACCGCCTCGCGTGCGCGCGAATCGCGCTGCATCGAACTCAGGGCCCTGGCGATGGACTGCGCATCGGCGAGTCGGCTCTGGTCGACCTCGCTGCTGGCAATGGTCGCGCCTTCCCAGGTGCCGCTCAGTGCAGTACCGCTGGACAGCGCGCTGCCATCGGCCAGGCCCTCGGCCTCACGCTTGAAATTCAGTGCGTCGACGACCGACCGGTAGAGCGCATCTGCGCTGGACTGCCCGAAGGCGCCGGTCAGCTGCTCGCCCAGCTTGCGGTGGAACTGGTCGATCGTTTCATCGCGTCCGACCGACGGCTCCGCGGCCTGCGATTCCTGTCGGCCCGATTGCCGCTGTGGCCTGGCGTACGGTTTGTTGCGCTCGAGGATAAACCCGTGGTTCTGGATTTCGTGCTCGAGGTTGGGGCGAATGTCGTTCTTGGCCAGCAGCTCGTTGAGCGGATCGTAAAAGCCATCCAGTTGCGGGATGAAGCGCTTGGCGAAGTAGTCGAAGACGTGGGCGAATGCCTCGCCGGGAATCTGGACGTCCAGGAGCGCGCGCTGAAAGGCGCGACAGAGCTGTCGCACATGGATGGGCACGCGGACCTTGTTGGGGTCGGCATCCACCAGTTGGGCCATGCGCACGGTCAGTGCTTCGAGCTGTACCTTGTACAGGTCCTCGCCGACGCCGACCATGCGGTCGATGGCGAGAAACTCCTCGAACTCCTGCAGGTCGATAACATTGAGCTCATTTGCGCCGCTGCCGATGTCGTACTGCCACAGCTGGTCATCGCCCTCCGGCGGGGTGAGATCGCGGAAGTAATCGGACAGTTGGTTGAGAATGAACTCTTCGACGTCGGCGCGCAGGCCCTTGATGATTTTTGCCGCCTCGCGGTGATTGAGGGCCTCTTCCTCATCGAAGGTGTTTTCGGCGCGTTGCATTAGTGAGCCGATGAGGTCCGTGAGGAACGCCGGCAGCGCCAGTGCCAGTTCATCGAGACTGTGCTTTTCGATGGCGTCGAGCAGGCGCTTGTGACCGAGCTTGACCTGCAGCGGGGTGCCTTTGCGCTCCGGGTCCGGCGCAACATTCACAGCGCTCTTGCGCGCGCCGTTTCCATCGTCGCCGAGCGTCTTGCGCAGCAGGTCGCGGTAGTAGCGTGCACTGGAATCGCCGGGGTTGGCAAAGTCCAGGGTGAGGTGATTGCCGTGCTGGCTGTTGACCAGCACGCTGACCGGGCTGCCCGATGCCTTGGGATTGGCCAGTGTCGGAAACTTGAGTGTACCCTGGGCGCCCTCGGCGATGATGGTGGAGACGATGTCGTTGCGATCGAGCACCTCGGTGTTGCTGATCTGCAATTGCCCGTCCGGCAACATGGCGATGTCGCCCGCGAGGCTGCGCGAGTCCTCGAGCTCGAGAATGACCGCTACCGTCGTTGGGCTTGTCGGGGCGTTTCGCATCGAACCTCTTGTAGCGCAGTTTCGCCGTGGATTCTTTCAGCCCCGAGTATACCCCAGCTACCTGGCCTCGCGTGCACTCGAAGCGGCAATTTTCACGGCCGAAACAGCTTCTGGCGGCCAGTTAGTTGTCGGCGTTGGCCGCGTCCAGGAAGGCGGGTTTTTCGCCGCCGCCATGGACGGCGAAATGGGTGCCCGAGATGTAGGAGGCCAGCGGGGATGCGAGGAACAGGCAGGCATTGCCGATATCCTCGGGCACAGCCATGCGGCCCATCGGTATGGTCGCGCCGACCGCGGCGATGCCGGCCTCGTCACCGTAGTGCAGGTGTGCCTGTTCGGTCCGCGTCAGCCCCACGACGAGCGCGTTGACCCTGACCTTGGGCGCCCACTCTACGGCGAGTGATGTACCGAGGTTGACCAGTCCTGCCTTGGCCGCGCCGTAGGCTGCGGTGCCCGGCGAGGGGCGGATCGTGCTGACGCTGGCGATGTTGATGATGCTGCCACCGGTTTCCTGTGTCTGCATGACGCGGTTGGCGACCTGGCTGAAGTTGAGCGGCGCGATCAGGTTGAGGCGGATGATGGATTCGGAAAAACGCGGTGATGCGGTGGCGGCCTCCGCGTAGGGCGAACCGCCGGCGTTGTTGACCAGCACGTCGAGGCGCCCGAAACGCTCCACGGCGGTGTTCACGCAGGCCTCGACCTGCTCGTAGTCACGCACGTCGCAGGCGGTGAACACCGCGGTCCGTCCGTCGACACTTGGCAGCTCGTCGGGTGCTGATCGACCGCAGATCACCACGTCGGCGCCCGCTGCGAGGAAGCAGCGTGTAATACCAAGACCAACGCCCTTGCCCCCGCCGGTGACAATGACCGCTTTGCCGTTAAAATCCAGCGAATTCTGCATGCGTATCTCCTTGAGGCAGCGTACCTGGGCGAGCGTTCGAATAGGCGAACCACGCAGACATCCGATCTGCTTGTGGTGGCGTATTGATTTACTTAAGATGCTCGGGCTGCGCGTATCCTAACTGAAACTCGAGGCAGATGACATCGAGCTCAGAGCACGCCGGGCGCACCTTTTTTTATTCAGCGGGAATCCAACACTATGACGACAGAAACGCTACCTGTCCTTGCCATTCTTGGCGGTACGGGCGATTTGGGAACGGGGCTGGCACGTCGCTGGGCGCAGGCGGGATACCAGGTCATTATCGGGTCGCGCACCCAGGAAAAAGCCGAGGCCGCCGTCAACGACCTGCAGGAAGTCATGGCCGAGCGCGGTGTCGGCGAGGTCACGGTCAGCGCCATGGAAAACCTGGCTGCGGCGACAGCTGCTGACATCGTCACGCTGACGGTACCCTTCGCCCACCAGGCCGGTACTCTCGAGCTGGTGAAGCCGGCCCTGACTGGCAAGATCCTGATCGACGTCACCGT
>CAYGOX010000067.1:11788-13628 GCA_964351485.1 uncultured Halioglobus sp. | reverse complement strand
GAAGGAGAGGGATATGTTTGTTCGAACCAGTGTGAAAGGGTTCTTGCGTTTTCTGGTCGGCTGCAGTTTTTTCGCTGTGCTGCCGGGATATGCGGCCACGGAGATTTACCTGGAAAATTTTAGCGTCGATAACCTCAGTGCCGAGCCGGATGAGTTGTTTGAGCCGGGTCACGTCAAGGAGTTTTCCACTTACCTGTCTGTTGGCGGGCCGACCCCGCTGGGCCCCAATACGGTGGCGGTATACAGCAACCTGCGATGGTTCCAGGGGATGCGGGTGGAGCAGCCGGCAGGTCCCAATGCGGGGTTGATTTACCGGCACGATGCCGGGCATCTGATGGAGTTCAGTGTGCGTGACCCGCTGCTTGAGGGCTATGACGTGTATCTCGACCAGACCCTGCACGGGCGTATTTCAGTGAGCCAGGAGCAGACTCCCTTTGTGGATGCCCGGGTTGCGGTGCTGGTCGCCAGTATCGACACCGGCGATGGCAATGGTGAGCAGGTTTACGCGGAACCATCCATCGATGGTGATCGCGTGCGTGTGATGGCACCGGTGCAGCCGGCGCTTACACAGTTGGTTATCGACAAGGCGGAGTCGTTCCTTGTCCCGGGAGAATTTATCGGAGACAGGACGTTCAAGGTTCGCTTCGATTCATCACCCTCCAAACTGCTGATTAATGTGTTCGGGAATAACGGTGGCGGCGAGGGGGTCATGGAATTTGGCGTGGCGCCGCAGCTGGCTCACTTCCTCTATGCGGATTACATGTCGCCGCAGACGCTGGGCCACGCCGTGACCGTCCGCGTCGTATCGCGCAATCCCGGGCCGGATGACGTCGACGGGGACGGCATTGAGGACACTGTCGATAACTGCCCTACGGTGGCCAATCCCGGGCAGGAGAATACGGATGGCGCGCCCGATGGCGGTGATGCCTGCGACGATGATGACGATAACGATAACTGGCAGGACGACTACGATAATTGTCCGCTGGATGCGAATCCCGACCAGGCCGATGCCGACGGTGATGGCATCGGGGATGCGTGCGACCTGCCACCGGGCTGCTGATGTGGCCGCGGTGTCGCTTGTGCGGCGATAGTCGCTGTGCTAGCTTGCGCTAGGATTCTCATGCAAGCAGCGCAGCCTTGTTGCGCAAAGGGGCGAACAATGAAAAACACCGCACTTCTGGTCCTGGGCTCCCTCGTCAGCACTACCGCACTGGCCGGTGGTCCGCCTTCCGAACCCATTCCAATCGCCTCCGACCTGGGGATGATCGGTATCGCGCTTGTTGTTGGCGCGTTTGCCGCGCGTGTTATTGCCCGCCGGGCGCGTCGCCAGGGCGACTGAGCGGCGTATTTACGGCGCCGGGTGATCCTGCCACGGATCTGACAGCCCGGCGTTTTGTAGAAATGTGTCATCGGTGAGGCTGTGCAGGAAGGCGATCAGCGCAGCTTCCTCGTCTGCTGATATTTCAAAGCCGGTTATCAGATCGCTCTTGTGCGGGTTCTGCCTGCCGTCCCCCGCATTTTCTCCCTTTTCAATTAACCGTCCGCCGCGCGCGTAGTGCGCGATGACTTCCTCGAGTGTGCGCATGCTGCCGTCGTGCATATAGGGTGCGGTCAGGGCGATGTTGCGCAGAGACGGTGTCTTGAACTTGCCCATGTCGCCAGCCTGGTCAGTGACATCGATCAGCCCGCGGTCGTTGAGTGGATAGGCACCCCGATCGTTGAGGTTGTACAGGCCGGTGTTGTGGAATGCCACTGACTGGTCCGAGTCGCTGCGGCGGTGACCGAGGGTGAAGCGGAAGTTGTGGCCGCCGTGACAGCGCGAGCAGCGGGCCTCGCGTGA
>CAYGOX010000067.1:0-11778 GCA_964351485.1 uncultured Halioglobus sp. | reverse complement strand
TGAGAAGAAAATATCCCTGCCCGCCAGCACCTGCGCATCCACCGCGCTTTTGTCACCTTTGAGGTACCGGTCGTAGGGCGAATCGTAGGACAGCAGCGTGCGCTGGAATGCGCCCAGCGCCTGTGTCACGCGATGCAGCGTGAACGGGTTGGCCTCTTCCGGCCATGCGGCGCTGAACAGCTTCCGATAGCGAGGGTTTTCTTGCAGGCGCGCCAGTACCTCGCGCTCGTGACCGGCAATGCCCATCTCCAGTGGATGGGTGGCCGTCAGCGGGATGAGCGCCTGTTGTTCGAGCGATGTCACTGTGTTGTCGGCCCAGGTGAGGGCGGCGTTGTGCCCGACGTTGGTCAGGCTCATCGCATTACGCCGTGTCAGCTCTCCGGTGGCGCCCGGCGACAGTCTGCGGCCGTCGGTAAAGGCCTTGTCCTGCTGGTGGCAGCTTGCGCAGGCGACGGTCTGGTTGAATGACAGGCGCGTGTCGTAGAACAGGTGCCTTCCCAGTGCCACTTTCGCTGCCGTCTGAGGGTTGTCGGCCGGGACCGGCATTCGGGGTGGAGACAAGACGGTCGTGCGCTCCCCATCACTCTGCTGACGATCAGTCAAAACCATCGACAGCAAGAAAATCGCCACTCCCGCCCCCAGCGCGAGATTGGCCCAGCGCAATTGCCCCCGAGACGCCATTCTCCCCCCTCTCAATTAAGGGGACAGTTTACTTAATTCCGAGTTTTGATCGTAAGGCAATTTCGGGGACAGTTTACTTAATTCCAGGTTCTGACCTTGGAGTTAAGTAAACTGTCCCCCTAATTCGCAGAAGATGGAATTAAGTAAACTGTCCCCTTAATTGGGGAGGTCGCGGACTACGCGCAGCCCGGTGCGGTTATTGCGCGCGAGGCCGGGGCCGGGCTCGCGGTGGTGGAGTTGCAGGTTGGTGGTGGAGCTGAGGTAGGAGCCACCGCGAATGACGTGGCCTCTGCACAGCCACCGCGTCCACGCTGAGCCGTCGGTGGGAGGGCTTCGAAATAAACTGCGCCAGCTTCGGGCGTAGGACCCCTGCCAGCAATCCCCCGTGAACTCCCAGAGATTGCCGGTGGTATCGTGCAGTCCAAACGCGTTGGCGCTGTAGTGTCCCGCCGGGCTGGTATGCCTGAAGCCGTCGCCGCAGGCATAGCCGTAGCTCATCAAGCTGGTCTCGTCGGCGCCGTTGGCCAGTTGGCACAACTTGGAGACATCCCCGTCCCTGTACAGCGTTGCGCCGGCATTCCCCGCACGGCTGAAGAATTCGAATTCAGCCTCGGACGGTAGTCGATAGCGCGCTCCTGTGCGCTCACTAAGCCAGCGGGTGTACGCCACGGCATCCCGCCAGGTGATACAGGTCACCGGGTGGGCAGGGGACTGTTCGAACCCCGGGTGCTGCCAGCTTGCCGCGGGATCGAGCGTCCATGCTTTTCGATCGGTGTGGCTCCAGCAGCCTGTCTCAATGGGGTGGCGGGTTTCCTCTACAAATTGAGCGAACTGCGCCACGGTAATTTCGGTCCTGCCCACCGCGAGTGGGTAAGCGATGCTGACACGGTGCCGCGGCGACGACGAACCATTCCCCGGCAAACGTGATTCTGCACCCATCCAGAATGAGCCCGCAGGGACAACCACCACTTCCGGGCCGAAGTCACCCCCCGGCAGCGCATCGGCAAACACCTCGCCGGCCTGCAGGTCTCTGAATCTGTCCGATTCGGGATAATCGAAGGCGCGTACCAGAACGGGTAACGCTGCCACCAGCAGTGCCAGAGCCCTTACAAAGGTGCTTCGTTTCATAGGTTTTTAGCGTCGTTCACTGGAGAGGGCGGCGAAGTCGGTCATACCCGATAGTGTGACACTGTCAGTTTGTACCTGAAAAGGCGTTGTATTTGAGCTGTAAATATCTTGATGTCTATCAATAGCGCTATCCCGACGGTTGACTATTATGAAAGTACCCCAAACAAACGAGGTGCTGCGATGGTCATGAACTGGAAATCAGGCGGTATCCTGCTGGGGCTGGTGTTTTTTGCCGCAGTGGCGCTGGTCAAACCGATCGGGGTTTCGACCCAGTTTGTCATACTCAACGGCATTCTTTGGGATGCAGTGGAGCCATCGCTGGTCGTAGAGTCACCGGACAGCAAATCGGGGTATGCCAGTAGCAACGCCTACCTCGACAAGTCTGGCGGCAAGTACGCCCAGTCAGTGGCTGAACCACTAAACTACTCCTTCGTCTTTGTCGGAGCGCTGTTCCTGGGCGCTTTCATATCGGCACGGCTACGCGGCGGCGTTGGCCCCCGTGAAAGCGTTATGCCTGAAGTGTGGCGGGCCAATTTCGGCAGCAGCGCGACCAAGCGTTTCCTGGCCGCCTTTGCCGCCGGGTTTATTGTGCTCTACGGCGCCCGGCTGGCCGGTGGCTGCACCTCCGGCCACATGATGAGCGGCATCATGCAGACCGCCGTCTCCGGCTACCTGTTTACAGCGGGAGCCTTCCTGGCCGGCATCCCCACCGCCATATTCCTGTTCCGGAAGGAGGACTGACACATGTCGAGTATCGTTCTGGCAGTGATTATTGGCGGCGCCTTCGGGTTCGCGCTCGACCGGGTCGGCGCGTCAAACCCGGGGTACATCATCAACATGCTGCGCCTGACCAACCTGCACCTGATGAAGACGATCCTGCTGGGTATCGGCGTCGCCTCATTCCTAGTGTTCGGATCTCTGCTTATCGGCGTTGTTGATCCGGCGCACCTGTCGGTGAAAGCTGCCTATGGCGGAGTATTCCTCGGCGGCCTGTTACTGGGCACTGGCTTTGCGATGTCCGGCTATTGTCCCGGCACCGGCATTGCCGCGTTGGCTACCGGACGCAAGGATGCCCTGTTTTTCGTCCTCGGTGGCCTGGCGGGCGCCGGCGCATACATGGTCTCGTTCAGCGCGGTGGAATCCACCGGTCTGCTCGACGACATACTGGGCGGCAAAACCACACTGGGCACCATCGCCGATACCGGCTACAACGCGCTGATTTCCGGCTTGTCCGGCGAAATCATCGGTATCATCATGGGTATTGTATTTATCGTGATCGCCGCAGTACTGCCTGCACGGCTGCGCCGGGCCCAGTAGTCGGGCAGCTACGCAGTGGCGCTAGAGGGTGTCTGCGACAGCAGTTCGGTGACGGCGTCCCCCAGCAACCTGCCGTAGTCGTTCGCGTGTTCCTCGACGCGTGACACGGGGCCGCCCAGCGCGATCGCCATTCGGCGGTTCCTGTAGGGGAAGGGCACGGCGATCCCTGCCAGCCCGGGCGCATACTGCCCCATGTTGGTGAACCATCCACGCGCGGCATCGCGCTCGATCTCCTTCGCCAAACGCTCTGCGCTATCCTGGCGATCACCCTGCGGACTATCGATGTTAAATCGGCGCAGCTGTGCGACGCGCTCTGCCAGCGTGTACTGCGCGAGAATGGCCTTGCCTGCGGCGGTGACATGAATCGGCAGTCGCTGCCCCACGTCGGCGGCAAAGCGTATGCTGGCCGGCGGTTCCACCACATCGAGAAACACCACGCTGCTGCCCTCGGCCGCGGCGAGAAAAACCGTTTCGCCGGTCTGCTCCATCAGTCTCACCAGGGCCCGGTGAACCGCTTCGGGCAGCAGCTCTGACTCGACCAGACGGCTGGCGAGGTCCGCCCAGCGCGTGGTCGGGCGATAGCCACCGCGCGCGACCGGCTGGAAGAGGTAGCCTTCATCCACCAGCGTCGACACGATATTGAACACGCTCGATCGCGGCCACCCCAGCGCCGCGACGATGTCGGCGACCGAAAGCGGCTTCTGCTCCTGTGCAAACAACTCCATCAGGACAAACAGATTGCTGATTTGCTTGACTCCCATGCGCGGCCTGACTAATTTATACAAATATATAGATAATATAGTCCAAAATACTGGACATTGAAAGTCGGTCAAACGTCGCTCAGGAGAAACACTCATGGCAATTGGCAAGGTACTCGACCCCAGCGCGGGGTTGGCGGAGGACGTCGCATCGCCGGGCCCCGAGGCGGGCATACTCAAGGACAAGGTCATCGGTATCCGGGTCGACGAGATCTGGCGCTGCTGGGACTGGATCACCGAGGCGTGGGCCGAGGAGTTTCGCGCAGCTGGCGCGACGGTGAAATTCTGGCGCTGTTCACAGGGGCGCACCGGCGCCGAGGGCGAGCGTATCGCCGCAAGCCTCGACGAATTCCTGGACAGTATCGACATCGCACTGGTCGGCCTGGCCAATTGCGGTTCCTGCACCGGCTGGACGATACGCGATTCAATTTCCGCCGCCGAAAAAGGCCTGCCAACCACGGCGGTGTGCACCGAGAACTTTGTTGAGCTGTCCCAGGCGCTGGCCCGCAGAGGCGGACGGTCGGGACTGCGGCTGCACATTCTTCCCTACCCGCTGAACGAGTGTGAGCGCGACGAGGTGGACGCCGTGGCGCGCGAACATCTCGACGGCATCCTGCAAACCATGGGCGTTCAACTCGCCGCCACCATGAAGCAAGCGATATGAGTATCTCGATTGCCCCCGGGGCGAACTCCCGGCAGGAAAAAGCTGCGCCCGACCTGCGCGACTGCGGTCCCGAAGGGTGTGACATCGACTGGTTGTCCAGCAACCAGTTCGAAACTGAAATCGACGACGTCTTCGCGTTCACGCAGTACGCCCTGGAGCAGGGCTGGGGCGACGGACTGCCGCTGATCCCACCCACCGAAGCGCGGGTGAGGGCGTTTCTGGGCAAAAACAATCGCTACGCGGATGAACTCATCTGCACGCTGCCGCCGCAGGATGGCGAGTGCACGGTGGAGAAGATTGCGATCAACGCGGTCATGGCCGGCGCGCAGCCGGAATCGCTGCCGGTGCTTATCGCCGCGCTGGAGGGTATGGCGCGCGAGGATTTCGAACTGTTTGGCCAGAACACGACGACCGCACCGGTCTACCCGGTCAGCATCGTCAACGGCCCCATCCGCGACAAACTCGGCATCCCCTATAAACACGGTTGCCTGGGCGGCGCCGCGACTCCGGCGGCCGCTATCGGCCGAGCGATCCGCCTGATCATGCGCAACATCGCCGGGCAGGTACCGGGTGTCACCTCGCAGACCACTTTTGGCTCGCCCGGCAGGGTCGGCGGCGTTGTCTTTGGTGAGTGGGAAGAGCGTTCACCCTGGGCGCCGTTTGCTGAGCGTCGCGGCGTGAAGGGCGATGCGGTCTCCGTCTACGGCACCATGGGCACGATGAACGTGCTGGACACCGTGTCCCAGAAAGGCCAGGCGTTTCTCGAAATGATCGGGAAGTCGCTTGCCTACCCCGGCGCCAACGGCCTGACACCCTGCATGCCGTTCGCCGAGATTCTCGTGGCGGTCAATCCGGTGTGGGCGGAGATCATCCATCGCGATATCCCGAACTTGGAAGATGTCCAGCAGCTCATGTGGGAACAATCGGCGATGGATGCCGACCACCTGACGGTCCTTCACCGGGAGCAGCTGGAGCCACTGGGTCGAGTGATCAACGGCAAGGTCTACGTGGCCACCGAGCCCAAGGACATCATGATTGTCTGCTGTGGCGGCACCGGTGGACTGCACGCGACGGCCTTCCACAGCTTCGGCAGCTGCCTCACGCAGACCGTGGCGGTGGTGCCGGGCCCCGAGGCATGACCGGCGATAGCTGCACGCAAAGCTACGCGAGAGCGACCTCATGAGCAAAACGCAGCGTGTTGCAGTGGTGACCGGTGGCGCGCGCGGGATCGGGCGTGCCATTTCCCGCCAATTGGCCGACCAGGGCTGCAAGGTGGTGATCGCCACGCGGTCGCTGGAGCCGGCGGCTGCCGCGATCGAGGAAATCACTGCACGTGGCGGTGAAGCCGCGGTCGTACAAGTGGACGTGAGTGACTACGCGCAGGTAAAGCGTGTGTTCGCTGATATCATTGCTGACTGTGGTCGCATTGATATCCTGGTCAATAACGCAGGCGGCAGTGCGCGTGGCGACATGTCGCTGTTTCGGTATTCCGACGAAAGTGTTTGGCACAAGGTGCTCGATACCAATCTGATGGGCGTGCTCCATACCTGCCGAGAAGTCATCAACCCCATGCTCGAGCAGGGGTTTGGGCGGATCATCAACATCGCGTCGGTGGCCGGTATGATCGGCACCTCGGGACAGGCCGATTACTCGGCGTCCAAGGGCGCGGTGCTGGCGTTCACCGCAGCGCTGGCCAAGGAGACGGCGGGCCAGGGCGTTACCGTAAATTGTGTGTCGCCCGGGCCAACCGTGAGCGAGGCCGCGCGGGAAATGAAGCCGGGCAGTTTGAAAAACACGCCCTATGAAGCGCTGGGCAAGTCAACGGGCTACGAGCGTTTCGCCATGGCTGACGAGGTCGCGAGTATGGTCGCGTTCCTTGCAACGGATGCCTCGAACTTTATCACCGGCCAGAACCACCCGGTGTGTGGCGTGATGAACCTTGGTATCCCCGACCAACTGGGCGGCGACAGGACATAGAGAAAAACAGAGACAGGTGAGGCGTGCACTTCGCTGCACCGGAGTTTTGAGATGACAGCTTTGCAAATAGAACCCATCAGCGAGGAAATCGGCGCGCGTATTTTTATCGACGCCGACCGCATTCTCGACGACCAGGTGCCGGAGCAGATACTGGACGCCCTGAATCAATACGGTGTGCTCCTGTTTCCGGGTATCGGGGTGAGCGATGAGATTATGGCAAGCCTCAGTAACCGGCTGGGCGAAATGGAAGCGGCGAAAGTAACCAGTGACGGTTCTGACGCGAACAAGCTTGGTTTGTACCGTATTTCTGCGGACAAGAAAGACAAGGCGCAAAAAGAATACGTTGACGGCAACAATTTCTGGCACATGGACGGTACGTCCTACCGCATACCGGGCAAGGCCACGATGCTGAAATGCGAGTCGCCCCCGCGAACCGGTGGGGAAACCGAATTCGCCAACCTGTTTGCCGCCTACGCGGCGCTGCCCGATGAGCGCAAGGCCGCTGTCGACGGCCTGACCGTTGTGCATTCCATGTACGCGGTGATGCGCAAACTCTACGACGAGCCGCAGCCCGAGGATATCGAACGCTGGAACAGTATCTTTCCGGACAACGCGCACCCGCTGGTGTGGAAGCAACGCGACGGCCGCAGGTCGCTGGTGATCGGCTCCACCGCGGGCCGCATCGACCAGATGAGTGAGGAGGAGGGCACTGCCCTGCTGGAGGAGTTGCTCGCCTGGTGTACGCAGGACAGGTTCACCTACCAGCATGTCTGGCAACAGGGTGACATGGTGATCTTCAATAACCCGGGTTTGCTGCATCGCTCTCGCCCCTACGACGAGGCATCCGGCCGGGTATTGCATCGGGCCACGGTCAAGGGTTCAGAAGCCATTGCCTAGTTGCACTGTGAGAGTCTGAGTCGTGTCCACGCCCATCTACGAGCGCGTCCTGCAACTGCTGGAAGCTGAAGCGATCGACACCTTGTTCGGCATTCCCGACCCGAGTTTTTTTCACCTGTTCGTCACGGCGGAGAATCGCGGATGGAAGGTCATCGCGCCCCATCATGAGGAGGCGGGCGCCTTCATGGCGGAAGGTTTGTGGCGCATGACCGGCAAGCCCGGTGTTGTTGTCGGCAACCAGGGGCCGGGGGTGGCCAACCTCGTGCCGGCAGCGATCAACGCCGCCAAGGAAAACGCACCTGTGATTTTTATTGGCGGACAGCGCGCGCAGATTGCCGCGCAGCGTGTTCGCCGTGGCCGCATCCAGTACACGCAGCAGTTCCGTTACTTCGAGGAGGCGGTTAAGTACGTCGGCGTCATCCAGTATCCGCAGCAGACGGACGAGGTGATGCGTGAAGCATTTCGTCAGGCACTGTCCGGCACGCCGGGGCCGGTGTACGTGGAGATTCCGATGAATACCATGCTGGCGGACATCGAGTGTCCGCCCGTGCTTGCGCCCGCCGACTACCGGCTTGAGCAGTTGCCAGCGGATGTAAATGCGATTGCGCAGGCGGCCGACCTGGTGAGGCAGTCCCGCCAACCGGTCCTGCTGGTCGGGCAGGGCGCGTTTACTGCTCGCGCCCACGCGTCACTGGCCGCGCTGGCCGAAAATCTGCAGTGCCCGGTAATTCACACCTATCCACACAGCTCGTACCTGGAAGGCGCACAGGACCGTACATTCCCCTGCGGGTTTTCCCCCGCTGGGGCCGCTGCTGTGTCGGGCGCCGACCTGGTAATCGCCATCGGTACGGAGATCGGTGAACCGGTGCATCACGGTGTCGAAGGCCACTGGGCGCGCGGAAACACCGACCGTAAGTGGATTTACATCGAGCGCGACCCACTGGCGATCGGCGTTAACCGGCCGATTGACGTGCCGTTGATCGGGGATCTGCGCGATGTCGTACCGCAACTGCTGGCGGCGCTGGAAGAAACACCCCGCACGCGCTCACCGGAAGTGGATAAACTAATTCGGGATCACCGGACCTATCGTGAAGATTGTCTGGAAAACGCCCCGACAAGCGGTGACGCGATACACCCGGCGCGCCTGATGATGGAGGCGACCCGGGTGCTGGACGATGACACCGTGTTTGTTCGCGATGGCGGCGCGACCAGCATCTATACCTGGACTTACGCGCTGAACAGGCCGCGCGACGTTATCTGGAATCAGAACTTCGGTCACCTCGGTACCGGTCTGCCCTACGCGATTGGCGCGCAGCTGGCCGTTGGGCAATCGCGACGGGTCGTGCTGGTGTCGGGAGATTCGGCCTTCCTGTTTCACACATCAGAACTGGAAACCGCGGTACGCAAAAACCTGCCCGTGGTGTGTATTGTCGCCTGCGATTATGCCTGGGGCGTGGAAGTGAGAGGGTATCGCGGCACATTGGGCCCCGATTCGCCCGAGACGGAGGCGCACTGGGGCAAGCAGTTGAGGCTCGACAAGGTTGCCGAAGGTTACGGTGCATACGGTGAATATGTCGAGCGCGAGGAAGAGATCGGGCCGGCAGTCGAGCGCGCGCTCGCCAGCGGTCGGCCGGCGGTTATTCACGTGCCTGTGGACGGGGCGGCCAATGCCCGCGATGTGCCGGGGCACGAAGAGTACTCCACCTGGTATAACGATTTTCTGTAGCCATCCACTGCGCAGTGACCGGCTAGTGTTTTTTGTCTGCATGCCCGGCGATTTTTTGGGCCACGCGTTCGGGACTGCCGGCCATCACTTCCAGGGCCGTGTCGTAAAAGGCACTGACCAGGGTCGAGAACGAGAGCTGGAACGGGTACAGCATGTACATGTCCACGCGCGCCGCCTGCCACTCGGGCAGCACCGGCAGCAAATCCTCGCTCGCCTCGATCATCTGCTGCGGCAGGGCGCCGATTCCCAGCCCCTGTAGTACCACCTGCTTGCACACCTGGAAACTGTTGGCCCGTGTCCGGACCGGCGGTGACAGTTCCAGTTGTTTCCTGCCGTTGTCCAGCTGTAGCTTGTTCTCTGCGCCATAGAAATCGGTGTCCACCAACGGCAGCGTGTTCACCTGGGAGGGTGCCGTGATCGGTTCCTCCAGAGTTTGCAGGAATTCGCGCGTGGCACACAGGAAACACTGGAGCGTGAAGACCTTGCGCGCGATCAGCGACGAGTCCTGCAAGGGCCCAATACCCAGCACCAGGTCGAAACCATCCCGCACCGGGTGCGCCATGCTGTCGACCAGCCGAATTTCCAGTCGCGATCGGGGGTAGCGCGCCAGGAAAAGGCCGCTGACCGTGGCGGCATAATCGATGCCGACGAACACCGGCATGGCCACCCGCAAGGTTCCCTGGGGCTCCTGCTTGCTCCCTTCAATCAGCGCCCGGATATCGTTGGCCTCACTGAAAATTTTCAGGCTGTGCTGGTAGACCTGCTCGCCCAAGTCCGTGACCGATATCTGGTGGGTGTTCTTGCGCAGCAGTTTGCTGTCCAGGTTGGCCTCGAGTTTGCTGATCTTGCGGCTCACCGTGGATTTGGGCATGCCCAGCAGTGTTGCCGCGCGCGATACGCTGCGGCACTCAACGACTTTGCTGAAGACCAGCAGGGCGTCGAGGTTAAAGGGGAGCTTTTGCGTCATGACTATCTGCCCGTGTTCCAAAAATGCAACACCATGTTGTTATTTAAGGCCTTCTTGCGACATTTGGTCAAGGTTAGGATGGGCGAATCCTCGACGCCCAGGAGGCAACCATGAGCGATCAGCCCCTCGTGACGAAGCCCGAGAGCGGTTTCTGGCACGATGCTTACCCCGAACTGGGACGCGGCCCCATCTCGCTGCAAGACAGCGTCTGCCCCGAGTTTTATGCCCGGGAAAAAGAGCACGTGTTCCGCAAGAACTGGCTCTGTGTGGGACGCGTCGAGCAGCTGCCCGGCAAGGGCAGTCACTTCAC
This sequence comes from uncultured Halioglobus sp., assembly GCA_964351485.1. Lineage (GTDB taxonomy): Bacteria > Pseudomonadota > Gammaproteobacteria > Pseudomonadales > Halieaceae > Marimicrobium. The sequence continues at coordinate 1,353 of CAYGOX010000067.1, read as the reverse complement.
CCGCGAGCTGGCGGTGCTCGACACCTCGATACTCGTGGTGCGCGGCCGCGATGACGTGATCCGGGCGTTCCACAACATCTGCCCCCACCGGGGCAACAAACTGGTGTGGCAGGATGACCCCTTTCAGGAGGTCGCGGGCAGTTCACCGCTGCTGTACTGCCGCTTTCACGGCTGGCAATACGATCTGGACGGTTCGCTGATCAAACCCTCGCGCAGGGACCTGTTGCTGGATTTTGACGAGAGCCAGTGCAGCGTGCCGGCGATCCAGTGCGATACCTGGGGCGGCTTCATCTTCATCAACCTGGACCCGGACAACACCCAGGGTGTGGAGGCCTTTTTCGGCGAATTTGCCGAGGGTATCGAGGGCTATGACTTCGAGGGGCCACACCAGGTGTACCGCTTCAAGGCCGAGATACAGTGCAACTGGAAAATCTTCATGGACGGCTTTGCCGAGAGTTATCACGGCCCGTACCTGCACGCCAACTCGTTCGGCGCGCTGACCGAAGTTGCGAAAATGGACAGCGCCAACCCCTACACGGACGCACTGGCGTACCAGCTCTGTGGTCCGCACCGCATGTTTTCGTTCTACGGAGAACCGTCAAAGGAGACAGCGTACTCGCGCCCCATCGAGAAGCTGTCGCAGTCGAGTCCGGCAGGACCCTGGAACAAGAAACCGTCCGGCAAGCCGTTGCCCAAGGGGCTCAACCCGACACGCTCGGACACCTACGGTTTTGATTCCTTCCAGTTTTTCCCCAACTTTGTGCTGATTTTTTCCTCCTCCGGATTTACCACGCACCTGCACTGGCCCACCGGTCCACACTCGCACATTATCGAGGTGGATATGTACTTCCGGCCGCCCACGACGCACCGGGAACGTATTTCCCAGGCGCTGACGGTGTCGTTCCTCAACGATGTCGTACTCGAAGACGCCAGCCCGCTGGAGGGTATGCAGGCGATGCTCAACAGTGGCGCGCTGACGCACTTCCATGCCAACGACGAGGAAATCCTGGTACGTCACCTGCACGAGGTTATTCAGGATGCGGTTGCTGACGGTGAGCGGAAAAAGGCCGAGGCGATTATCGCCAGGCAGGGAGGTGGACAGTGACTGCGAAATTACCTGCAGCGTTCCGCGACCTGGAGTGCTGGCTGGACGAGTGGGGCATCGAGGACGGGCATGAGCGCTACCTGAAGCGAGTCGACAGTTCGATGCAGGAATTGCAGGCGTTCTACGACGCCATGTTTCCCTATGGCGAGGCTGCCATCGACTATGTCGACCAGTTCGATTACGACCAGGCGCTGCCCGAGGATGCCGCCAACCTGCGCAACCTGGTGTATTCGCTGATCACCGTGGCA